>NZ_JAQZSH010000023.1:0-206981 GCF_053902585.1 Longispora urticae | reverse complement strand
CCCCCCGAGGCGGGCCCCCCCCCGGCCCCCCCSGCAHGCCCCCCCGGGBCCGCGGCCCCGCCGGGGCCGCGACCCACCTCAGACCGTGCTGATCACCTCGTCCGCGTCGAGCCGGGGCAGCCGGTCCTGCCAGGCGTCCGGGCCGGGGCGCCCGATGTTCACCACGAGCTGGGAGCGCAGCCGGCCGTCGGGGAAGAAGTCCTTGTCGACCCCCGGCGCGTCGAACCCGCCCATCGGGCCCGCCGACAGGCCGGCCGCGCGGATGCCGACCAGGAAGTACCCGATCTGGATGGCCGCGTTGAACCGGGCCTGGGACTCGCGGAACGCCGGGTCGGCGTACCAGTCCCGGGCTCCGGGGTTGTGCGGGAACACCCGGGGGAGGGTCTCGTGGAAGCCGGTGTCGGCGGCCAGGATCACCACGAGCGGGGCCTCGGTCACCTTGGGGGCGTTGTTCGCGCTGACCCGGGTGACGAGCCGGGCCCGCGCCTCGGGGGAGCGGACCAGCACGATCCGCAGCGGCTGGGCGTTGGCGCCGGTCGGGCCGAACCGGACCAGGTCGTAGATGGCCCGGATCTGGTCGTCGGTCACCGGTTCGGGGGTGAACGTGTTCGCCGTGCGGGCCCGCCGGAACAGCAGGTCCTGCGCGTCGGCGGCCAGCCCCAGGCCGGCGACGTGCTGCGCGTCGGGGGACAGGCCGGCGTCGAACGCGTCGAACGCCTCGCCGTCGCCCGCCACGTCGACCGCGTCGGACACCGGCTCCCGCCCGCTCACACCGCCACCGCCGCGTACCGACTCGCCGGCCGGGCCAGCCCGTAGTGCTCCCGCAGCGTCGCCCCGGAGTACTCCTCCCGGAACAACCCGCGCCTGCGCAGCTCCGGCACCACATGGTCCACGAAATCCTCCAACCCGGCCGGCAGCACCGGCGGCATGACATTGAACCCGTCCGCGGCCCCGGACCGGAACCACAGTTCGATCTCGTCGGCGATCTGCTCGGGCGTGCCCGCGACCACCCGGTGCCCGCGCCCGCCGCCCAGCCGGCCGAGCAGCTGCCGGATGGTGAGCTTCTCCCGCCGGGCCAGGTCGACGACCAGCTGGTACCGGCTCTGCATGCCCTCGATCGTCGTGGAGTCGGGCAGCGCCGGCAGCGGCCCGTCGAGGGAGTACCCGGCCAGGTCCAGTTGCAGGATCTGGGACAGCTGGGTGACGGCGTAGTCGGTGACGATCAGGTCCTGGAGCTCCGCCGCCAGGGCCAGCGCCTCGGCCTCGGTGGACCCGATCACCGGCGCGATCCCGGGCAGGATCCGGACCTCGCGGCCGAAGCCGTACGCGCGGGCCTTGAGGTCGGCGTAGAAGTTCTGGGCCTCCGCGAGGGTCTGCTGCGCGGTGAACACGGCCTCGGCGTACCGGGCGGCGAAGTCCTTGCCGTCCCGCGACGACCCGGCCTGCACGAGCAGCGGCCGGCCCTGCGGCGAGCGGGGCGTGTTCAGCGGCCCGTCGACCCGGAACCGTTCGCCGACGTGCGAGATGGCGTGCAGCTTCGTGGTCTCGGCGAACACCCCGGCCTCGACGTCGAACCGCAGCGCGTCGTCCTCCCAGCTGTCCCACAGCTTGAGGGTGACGTCCACGAACTCCTCGGCCCGGTCGTACCGTTCGCGGTGCGCGGCCACCCCGGGCAGGTTGAAGTTGCGGGCCTCCCCGTCGGTGGCGGACGTGACGATGTTCCAGCCGGCCCGGCCCCCGCTGATGTGGTCGAGGGACGCGAACTTGCGGGCCACGTTGAACGGCTCGTGGTAGCTGGTCGACACGGTCGCGATGAGTCCGATGTGCTCGGTCACGGCGGCCAGCGCCGCCAGCAGGGTGAGCGGCTCGAACACGGACAGGATGTTGTGCCGGGCGTTCGGGCCGACGAACAGGCCGTCGGCGAGGAACACGGAGTCGAGCTTGCCGCGTTCGGCGATCCGGGCCAGTTCCTGGAAGTGCTTGACGTCGAGTACCCGGCGGGCGTCGGTGCTCGGGTGCCGCCACGCGGCCTCGTGGTGCCCGACGCCCATCAGGAAGGCGTTGAGGTGCAGGTGCCGGGTCATGAGGTTCTCCAGGTCGAGAAGCGGCGTTCGAGGGTGACGAGCACCTGGTTGAACGCCAGGCCGAGGGCTGAGATGGTGAGGATGCCCGCGTACATGTCGGGGACGGCGAAGTTGAACTGCGAGGCGTTGATCAGGTAACCGAGGCCGGCCTTGGCGCCGACCATCTCGGCGGCGACGAGGACCAGGATCGAGTAGGCCCCGGCGAGCCGGATGCCCGTGAACACTGTGGGCACGGCCGCCGGCAGGATCACCTTCTGGAACAGCCGGGCCGGCTTCAGCCCCAGGGAGACCGCCGACTTGATCAGGAGCGGGTCGACGCCGCGTACCCCGCTGATGGTGTTGAGCAGGATCGGCCAGGAGCAGGCGTAGAGCACCAGGGAGATCTTGGAGGTCTCGCCGAGCCCGAGGATCAGGATGAACACCGGGAGCAGCGCCAGCGCGGAGGTGTTGCGGAACAGCTCCAGCGCCGGGCTGAGCGCCTCGGCGACCAGCTTGTACCAGCCGATCAGCAGCCCCAGCGGGATCGCCACCAGGATGGCCAGCACGAACCCGCTGAGCGACCGCACCAGGCTGATCTCGATGTGGTTCCACAGCTCGCCGGAGCGGGCCAGGTCCCACCACGCGGTGAGGACCTCCGACAGCGGCGGCAGGAAGGTCGGGTCGACGAGTTCGAGCCGGGGCACGAACTCCCACACGGCCACGAGCAGGGCCAGGACCCCGAAACGGCGGAAGATCCAACCGATGACGGGTACGCGGGGCCGCCGGCCGGCGACGCGCGGTACCGAGATGCTAGCCAACGCGGGCCTCCCTCTCACTCGCCTGCGCCGCGCGGACCTCGTCGCGGAGCAGTTCCCAGATCTCGTGGCGCAGCCGGACGAACTCCGGGTCCGCGCGCAGGTCCCCGCCACTGGTGCGGGAGTCCAGCGGGATGTCGACCACCCGCTTGATCCGCCCCGGCCGCGAGGTCATCACGGCGACCCGCTGGCCGAGGTAGACGGCCTCCTCGATGCCGTGCGTGATGAACACGATCGTCTTGCCGGTGCGCTCCCAGATCCGGAGCAGCTCGTCCTGCAACGACTCGCGGGTCTGGGCGTCCAGGGCCGCGAACGGCTCGTCCATCAGCAGCACCTCGGGGTCGAACGCGAGGCTGCGCGCGATGGCGACCCGCTGCTTCATGCCCCCGGACAGCTCGTGCGGGTACCGGTCCCCGAAGCCGTCGAGCCCGACCAGGTCGAGGAAGTGCCGCGACCGTTCCGCGCGCTCCCTGCGCCCGACGCCCTTGGCCTCCAACCCGAACTCGATGTTGCCGAGCGCGGTCCGCCACGGCAGCAGCGCGTACTGCTGGAACACCACGCCCCGGTCCAGCCCCGGCCCGGTGACCGGGTTCCCGTCGATCAGGATCTGCCCCCCGGTCGGCCGGCTGAGCCCGCCGAGCAGGTCGAGCAGCGTGGACTTGCCGCAGCCGCTCGGCCCGACCAGCGCCACGAACTCGCCAGCCCGGATGTCGAGACTGATGTCGCTGAGCGCCGTGAAGTCCCCGAAGGTCTTCGTCACATCCAACAGTTGGATCTTCATCACGCCGCCTTGTAGCCGTTGTACTGGTTCGTGTACACGTCCTTCAGCGCCGGCTTCCCGTTCTTCAGCTCGCCCGACCGGTCCAGCCAGTCCACCCACGTGCTGAACTCCTGGTCGCTGATCAGCCCGCCCGTGCCGGCCACCCCGGTGCTCTTCCAGAACTTCAGCTGGCTGTCGTCCTCGTTGCGGGCCCGCTTCCTCAGGATCTCCGCGTACTTCGCGATCACCTGCTCGCGGGGCGTCGTCCGCGTCCACTCGATGGCCTTGGCGACCCCGGTGACGAACGTGCGCACCGTCGTCGGGTTCTTCTTCAGGAAGTCGGTGCGGAACACGTAGCTGCCGGCCGTGAACGCGCCGAGCAGCTCGAAGTCCGTGAACAGCGGGTGGATGCCGCCCTTCTCCAGGGCCTTGTCCCGCAGGGTGCCGCTGAGCACGGCGACGTCGATCTGGCCGGAGCGCAGCGACTGCTCGGCGCTCACCGGCGGGACCACCACCAGCTCGACCTTCTTGACCTCGTCGTCGGACAGGCCGTTGCGGACCAGGTACGTCTTCAGCACCGCCTCGTAGTGCGCGCCGAGCGTGTTCACGCCGATCTTCTTGCCGATCAGGTCCCGGGCGCTCCTCACCGGGCTGCCGTCGAGCAGGAAGTAGCCGCCGTAGACCTGCTCGTTGACGCCGTAGTACCCGATGACGGCCTGGATCGGGGCCTTGGCGGCCTTCAGCTTCACGATCGCGCCGTTGAACGCGCCGCCGAACTCGACGTCCCCGGTCGTGGCGGCCTGGATGTCCTGCGGGCCGCTGGTCGTGTTGCCGATCCACTTCAACGACACATCGTCGAGGTACCCGAGGTCGGCGGCCAGTTCCGGCAGCGTCACCGTGCCGACCGCGCCCTGGTAGCGCAGCACGCGCTGTTCGGCGCCCGCCGCGGCGTCACCCCGACTGGCGCAGCCGGCCCCGGCGGTGAGCAGGGCGAGGGCTGTGAGAAGTGCGAGTGAACGACGCACGGGTGGTTCTCCTTACTGGATGGAACGAAAGCGGGGGCTTCCGGACGGCCGGGCGGACGCGCGGGCCGGGGCGGCCGGCCGCGAGGGTCGCGGTCGGCGGGGAAGGGTGGAGCGGTGGCCCGGAACGGGCGGAGGGGAGCGCCTACGTCAGCACGAACATCGCGTGCGGCAGTGCGCGCGGGTGCTCGGGTGGGGGCTCATGGCACCGAGGCTAGTGGCTCGCGGCAGGTAAAGGCAACTATCCCTAGCGCTTAAGTAGGGAATACGGGTGTGACGCCGGTCGCCCGGCCGGCAGTGCGGGGTGGCCTGTCTGGCTATGGCCGAGGATCGGCCGGTTCATGACCGGGGGAACGGTGCCGGTCGCCCTTGTTGGGGTATGTCGGCGCGACGGCCCCTCAGGTGGCGGCCGGCGCGGTCCACGTGCCCGCGCCGTTCCCGCCGCCGGTCGCCGGCTGGGCCCGCGACGTCCGCGCGGGTGGCGGGGTGGTGGTGCGGTGCCGGTCGGGGACGGTGGCCGTCCTGGTGAGGCAGTCGGTGGCGTGGTCGTAGGTGAGCTGGGCGACGCGGACGTAGAGACAGTCCAGGAGGAGGAGCTGGGCGTGCCGCGCCGCGCTGCCGCCGGACCGGAAGGTGGTGCCGTAGACGGCGGTGGTGAGGGTGTGGTCGGCGACGGCGGCGAGGGGTGACCGGGCGTCGTTGGTGATGGCGACGGTGGTGGCGCCGGCTTCGCGGGCGATGGTCAGAGCGGAGACGATCTCTCCGGTGCCGCCGGAGTGGGACAGGCCGATCGCGACGTCGCCGGGACCGAGGAGGGCCGCGCTGGCTTCGGCGCGGTGGCCCTCGGTGCGGGCCCAGACGGGGCGGCCGATGCGGTGCAGGCGCATCTCCATCTCGGTGGCGGCGAAGGCGCTGCCACCGAGGGCGTAGATGTCGATCCGCGCGGCGACGGCGAGGGCCCGGGCGGTGGCCTCGGCGGTGGCCCGGTCGAGCTGTTCGACGGTGCGTTGGATGGACAGGACGTCGGCGCGGGCGACGACGGCGGCGACCTGGGCGAAGTCGTCGTCGCGGTCGATGTCGAAGCCGACGTCGACGTGCCAGCGCTGGGCGGTGGCCCGGCCGGCCTCGCGGGCGAGTCGCAGCCGGAGGTCCTGGAAGCCGGCGAGGCCGACGGCCCGGCAGAACCGGGTGACGGCGGCGGGCGAGGTGCCGCTGCGCAGGCCGAGGGCCGCGACGGTGAGGGTGGCGGCGGTGTGCGGGTCGTCGAGGACCGTGCGGCCGATCGTGCGCAGCGCCTCGGGCAGCCGGGGCAGGGCGGCCTCGATGAGGGTCAACACGTCCGGTCCGTCGTCGAGGCTGGCGTCCACCGTACCTCCGTGAAATGTTGTTTCTTGTTTGTGGGTGTTGACTGAAACACCATATCATGTTGGAGTGGGTTGGATCACATCACCAGCGGCGGAGCCCGGGGAGCACCGCCAGCGCTCACCCCCTGGGGTCGCCATGAGAATGCGCCGAGTTCTGACCGTCGCGGCAGCGTTGCCGCTCCTCACCGCGACACTGGCGGTTCCCGCCGCACAAGCCGCCGCAGCCAGCTTCTTCGTCGACTGCTCCGCGACCGCGAACGGCACCGGCACCCAGGCCAGCCCCTGGAACGCCCTGGCCCCCGTCAACGCCCGCACCTTCGCCGCCGGCGACCAGATCCTGCTGAAACGCGGTTCCACGTGTACCGGGCAGCAGCTGTTCCCGAAAGGCTCCGGCTCGCCGGGCGCCCCGATCGTCCTCGACGCCTACGGCACCGGCGCGAAGCCGGCCATCGCCGCCAACGGGGCGGTCGACGACGCGGTGAAGCTCGCCGACCAGCAGTACTGGGAGATCCGCAACCTCGACGTCTCCAACACCGGCACCACCACGGCCCGGCGGCGCGGCGTGCACATCACCCGCACCGACTCGGGCACCGGCACCTACTACCGGGTCACGGGCCTGACCGTGCACGACGTCAACGGCGAGGTGAACCCGAAGGACGACAACGCCGCCGCCGGGATCTTCTTCGAGGTGCTGGGCAACACCACCCGCACGAAGTTCGACGACGTGCTGATCGCGGACAACGAGATCCGGCACGTCGACGCCTACGGCATCCACTTCTGGACCCGCTGGATGACCCGCCCGGAACTGGCGAACCCCAACTGCGGCTCCACCTGCGGGACGTGGACCCCGCAGACCCGGGTCGTGGTGCGCGGCAACACGGTCACCGACATCGGCGGCGACGCGATCGACCTGCACCACACCGAGGGCGCGCTGGTCGAGTACAACCGGGTGGACGGGTTCAAGATGCGCACCACGCACTGCGCCGCGGGCCTGTGGGGCTGGAACATCAACGACGCCGTGTTCCAGTTCAACGAGGTCAGCGGCGGGCGGAGCACCTGTGACGGGCAGGGCCTCGACCTCGACGAGGCCAACATCCGCACCATCTACCAGTACAACTACAGCCACGACAACGAGGGCGGCTTCCTGCTGCTGTGCAACGGTGCCGGTTCCACGACCGACGGCAACATCGTGCGGTACAACATCAGCCAGAACGACCGGGGCCAGCTGTTCGACTTCGTGTGCGGCAAGGTCACCAATACCCAGATCCACAACAACACGTTCTACCTCGACAAGCCCGTGCAGATCACCTACAACTCCAACGGCTCCACCGGCGCCGCCGCCTCGTTCTACAACAACGTCTTCTACGTGAGGACCACCGACGCCAGCTACGTCAACGCCACCAACCTGCTGTTCGACTCCAACGTCTTCCACGGCCAGCACCCCGCCGGCGAACCCGCCGACGCCCACAAGCTCACCACCGACCCGCTGCTGGTCGCACCCGGCACCGCGACCTCGCGCACCGACACCGGCGGGTACCGCCTCCAGACGGGATCGCCGGCGGTCGGCACCGGACGGGTGATCGCCTCGGCGGGCGGTCGGGACTACTTCGGCGGCCCGGTCGCCGCCGGCTGCCGGCCGGACCGCGGGGCACACCAGCTCGCGGGCTGCACGCCCGCCGGCACCGTCGCCATCCCGCGGACCGGCTGGACCCTGCGCTCCGTCGACAGCCAGGAGACCGCGAGGGAGAACGGGGCCGCGACCAACGCCTTCGACGGCAACCCCGCCACCTACTGGCACACCGCGTGGAGCGGCGGCGACGTGCCGCCGCCGCACGAGATCCAGATCGACCTCGGTGCCACCTACCCCGTCGCGGGCCTGGGCTACCTGCCCCGCCAGAACACCGGCTCCGGCGCCACCAACGGCCGGATCGCGAACTACGAGGTGTACGTCAGCGCCGACGGCACCACCTGGGGCACCCCGGTGGCCACCGGCACCTTCGCCAACGACGCCACGGACAAGCAGATCACGTTCGCCACGAAATCCGGCCGGTACCTGCGCCTGCGGGCCCTGTCCGAGGTCAACGGCAACCCCTGGACCTCCGCCGCGGAGATCACCGCACGGCGCGCCGTGACCCCGGTGCCGCAGGCCGGCTGGACCCTGCGGCACGTCGACAGCCAGGAGACCACCGGCGAGAACGGCGCGGCCACCAACGCCTTCGACGGCGATCCCGCCACCTACTGGCACACCGCGTGGAGCGGCGGCAACCCGCCACCGCCGCACGAGATCCAGATCGACCTCGGCGCGACCCACACGCTGACCCAGTTCGGCTACCTGCCCCGCCAGGGCGGCGGCACGGGTGCCGTCAACGGCCGGATCTCGAACTACGAGGTGTACGTCAGCACCGACGGCACCACCTGGGGCACCCCGGTGGCCACCGGCACCTTCGCCGACGACGCGACGGAGAAGCAGATCACCTTCACGCCGAAAGCCGGCCGGTACCTGCGGCTGAGGGCCCTGTCCGAGGTCAACGGCAACCCGTGGACCTCGGCGGCCGAACTCACCGTATCCAGCGTCTGAGAAAACCCTATAACAGAAATGTAATTTGGATACATAGGACGCGTACCAGGGGAAATGGTGGGTTGGAAGGGGTTCGCAAGGGTTGTCCTGATTCGGTAACCCTTCTAGGGTCGAGCGCAGTGAACGGCGCCGCCACCCCGCCGGAAACCGTGGGCCGACGGTCACCCCGACCGTCGGCCCACTCCGTGCGCCAAGGGCCCCGGCGCGGCGACCGGCCCCGGCGTGGCCATCCCCGCGTGACCACCCTGGCGCGGGCGCGCCTCTTTCGGGCGGTGTGTGAGGCCGTACCCGAAGAAAGGGTTTTACAAGGGTTGGTTCCCGTTCCATTGATGTTGGTCGACTCCTAACGTGATGTGCACTCCGGGTTGTTCCACCTACCCCTCCCCGGTGTCCGCTCCCGAAAGGAGTGACCATGCACAAGACCCGACGACGCCTCGGCGGCGCCGTGGCCGTCCTCACCGCCCTGCTCGTGACCACGCTGCCCGCCACGCCGGCCTTCGCCGCCAGCAAGCAACTGGGCATCACGCAGCAGGTGCAGTCGCAGAACCAGTGGTGCTGGGCCGCGAGCGGCCTGACGATCGCCCGGTACCTGGGTTACGGCGCGAGCACGAGCCAGAACACCTTCTGCGACTACGGGCGCGGCTACCCGGCCGGCACGGTGTGCCCGAACCAGCCCGCCGAGCTGTCCAATGTGCAGCGTGCGTTCCAGGCGCTGGGGCTGCGGCCCGGCACCGTGACCGGCGCGCTGTCCTACACCGGCGTGCAGACCGAGATCAACGGGAACCGGCCGATCGAGACCGGGATCTACTGGACCGCCGGCGGCGGCCACGCGCAGGTCATCTACGGCTACGACACGGCCACCAACTCCATTTTCTGGGGCGACCCGTGGCCGAGCAGCCAGCGCTACAGCCAGGCGTCGCACAGCTACTACGTCAGCAACGGCCAGTTCCGTTGGGCGCAGTCGCTGTACCGGATCGGTCTGTGAGGAGACGGACATGAGACTCCACTCGCTCGCCGCGGCCGTCGGTGCTGCCACCGTTCTCCTGCTGGCCAGCCCCGCGTCGGCGGCCCCCGGCGTACCGGGACCGTCGGCGGCCGAACTGGCCACCGCGCGGACCGCCGCGACCCAGGGTGACGCGCCCACCCGGATCGCCCGGTTCTTCGTCCAGCTCGACGAGCACGCGGCCGGCCGGTCCGTGTCGCTCGACGGGGGCGCGGCCGACCGGGCGGCGGCCGGCAAGGCCCCCACGCTGACCGGGGCCGCCGAGGCCGTCTACTCCCTCAACCCCGCCTTCGTGGCCGGCGACCGGTCCGCCCCGGTGGCCCTGTTCGCCTACGCGACGGTGGAGGCGCGCTCCACCAGCGGGCAGCGCGCGTCGGTCTGGATCGCCCAGCCGCAGGGTACGGCGTGGGAGGCCGTCAACATCTCGTCCACCGTGGATGAGGTGGCCTACCCCCGGCAGGCGTCCGGGGACCTGGTGTTCACCGAACCGCAGGTCAACGCCTGGTACAAGGTGCACAACGGCCGGGTCGTCCCCCTCAACGACATGGCCCGCGCGGTGGTCGGCACCACCAGCGTCACCGTCGCCGGCTACCAGGACGTGGTGCGCGCCCGGTACGGCGACAAACTCCCCGGTTCCGACTACGTGAACCAGGGCAAGCTCGGCGGCTTCGGGGTGGCGGCCCCGGAGACGACCGACAACAGTGCCGCGTACGCGGGGATCGGGGTGCTCACCGCCTCGACCGTCGTGGGCGCGGTGCTGATCGTCAGCCGCCGCCGGAGGGAAACGGCCTGACGTGATTGAGGGGCCGGTGGTCGTCCAACCTCCCAGAGGACGGCCGCCGGTCCCTCCGCGCGCCCCGGATGGCCGTCCGGGTGCACGCGGGCTCCGGGGCACGTGCGGGCGGGCTCCGGGGCCCTAGCCGGGCGGAGTGCCGAGCGGGTCCTCGAGGAGCCGGGTGAACGCCAGCTCGGCCGCGCCGATCAGCGGCAGATCCTCGCCCAGGGACGGGGTGCGCAGCTTGACCGGCTCGCGGGAGGCGTGCAGGCCCATCCGGTTCAGCCGGCCCCGGACCTGGGCGGCGGAGGCCAGGTACACGTCGCGCAGGTGCCCGCCGAACACCACGGTCTGCGGGTTGAAGATGTTGACCAGGTTCGCCACGCCGAAGCCGAGCCAGTCGCCGACCCGGCGCAGCGCCTCCTGCGCGTCGGCGTCGCCCCGGGACGCGGAGTCGATCAGCGCGGTCACGCCCTGCCGGCCGTCGTCGGGGGAGCGGCCGGCCGCCACCAGCAGGGCCCGCTCGCCGATCTCGGTCTCCCAGCAGCCGTGCGAACCGCAGCCGCACGGGCCGCCGGCCGGGTTGACGACCATGTGGCCGACCTCGCCGCCGTACCCCTCGTGGCCGCCGAGTAATCGGCCCGCCACGATGATGCCGCCGCCGATACCCACGTCGCCGTGCAGGTAGACCACGTCGGCGGAGCCGGTGGCCACGCCCCGCAGGTGCTCGGCGAGGGCGCTGAGGTCCGCGTCGTTGCCGACCATGACCCGCTCGCCGACCAGGCCGGACAGCCGGTCCCCGAACGGTTCGTCCCGCCAGCCCAGGTTGGGGCCGAAGCTGACCATGCCGTCCACGTGCCGGACGAGGCCGGAGACGGACGCCCCGGCCCCGACGCAGACGGCGTCCGCCGGGACGGACCGGCGCATCTGCTCCACGAACCCGGCCACGGTGCGCAGCACGTCGTCGGGGCTGAACGCGCCCCGGGGATGGATCACCTCGCGCCGGTCCAGGACGACGCACCCCAGGCCGACCCGGGCCGCGACGACCCGGTCCACGCCGACGAGGAACGCGTACACGTGGACGCGCTCGGAGACCGGGCGCACCACGAGTGACGGGCGGCCCGCGCCCTGCCGGTCCCGGGGCAGCTCCTCGCGGACCAGGTCGGCGGCCACCAGGTCGGCGGTCAGCGCGCCGATGGTGCTGCGGTTGAGCCCCATCAGGGTGGTGAGCTGGGCCCGCGAGGTCGGGCCCAGCACATGGACGTGCCGGAGTAGAGACCCGAGGTTGTACCTGCGGATCTCCTCCTGGCTCGGTCCCGCGCGCATCGGCTGGATTCTCCGTGGAGGTGACTACTCAGCGCAATCCGGTGACGGAACCCCGTCGCCGCGACAGGGCGTCCACCCCGGCGGCGAGCAGCAGTACCAGCCCCGTGACCACGTACTTCACGCCCGCGCTGTAGCCCAACAGGCCCATCCCGTTCTCGATGACGGCCACGACGGCCCCGCCGAGTACGGCGTCGAGCACCCGGCCCTTGCCGCCGAACAGGCTCGTGCCGCCGATCACGGCCGCGCCGACCGCCAGCAGCAGCACCGTGCTGCCGCCCGTGTTCGGGTCGACCGAGTTGGCCCGGGACGCGGCGATGATGCCGCCGACGGCCGCCATCGTCGAACACACGGCGAACACGGACATCCGCATCAGGTCGACGTTGATGCCGGCGCGGCGGGCCGCCTCGGCGTTGCCGCCGACGGCGTACAGGTGCCGGCCGTACTTGGTCCTGGCCAGCACGAACGTGCCCACCACCAGCAGTACCGCGATCAGCGGCACCACGATCGGGATGCCCTTGAGCGACACGAAGGCGGCGTTGCGGCTGCGTTCGAGGTTGAGCACCCAGACGCCGACCGACAGGAGCACGGCCAGGCCGGCGATCCGGGCGGCCACCAGCGCCGCCGGGGTCGGGACGAGCCCCCGCCGGGCCCGGTTGCGGATCTGGACGAGCTGCACGAGGGAGTACCCGGCGACGCACACCGCGGCCAGGCCCCAGCCGACGAGCGGCGGCACGTTCCTGTTCGCGATCGACAGGATCACCTGGTCGCGGATCGCGATGTTGGACCCGCCCTTGACCAGCAGCAGCGCCACGCCCTGGAACGCCAGGAACGCGGCCAGCGTCACCACGAACGACGGGATGCCGACCTTCGCCCGGAGGAAACCGAGGGTGAAGCCGATCAGGACGCCGGTGACGAGGCAGGCCAGCACCGCGAGGTACCAGGGCACGCCGTGGTTCGTCAGCAGCACCGCGAGGACGGCGGCGCACACCCCGCTCGTGTACCCGGCGGACAGGTCGATCTCGCCGAGCAGCAGCACGAACACGAGGCCCATGGCGATCACGGTCACGGCCGCGCCCTGGGTGAACAGGTTCGCCAGGTTGCCCGGGGTGAGGAACACCGGGCGCAGGATCGTGAACGCCGTGCACAGGACGAGGAGCCCGAACACGGCGGGCAGCGCGCCCATGTCGCCGCCGCGCACCTTGTCGACGTACGCCTGCACCGGGTTGACCGGGCGCTCCTTGACGATCTCGTTGGTGGTCACGAGGAGGCTCCGTTCATGCCCGTACTGCTTCCGGCGGTGATCAGCTGGACGACCTGGCTGTGGGTGACGTCAGAGGTCTTGACCTGGGCGGCCATCCGGCCGAGGTACAGCGCCGCGATCCGGTCGGCGACCGCGAAGACGTCGTTCATGTTGTGCGAGATGAGAATGACGGCCAGGCCGCTGTCGGCGAGCCGGCGGACCAGCTCCAGCACCTGGGCGGTCTGCGCGACGCCGAGCGCGGCGGTGGGCTCGTCGAGGACGACGACCTTGCTGTTCCACAGCACGGCCTTGGCGATGGCGACGGTCTGGCGCTGCCCGCCGGACAGGCTGGAGACCTTCTGCCGGATGGAGCGCACGGTCCGCACGGACAGGCTGGCCAGCGTCTCGGTGGCCAGCTGCTCCATGGACGGCTCGTCGAGGATCAGGCCCTTGGTGTTCTCCCGGCCCAGGAACATGTTCTCGACGATGTCGAGGTTCTCGCACAGCGCGAGGTCCTGGTAGACGATCTCGACGCCGAGGGCGCCGGCGTCGCGGGGGCTGTGCACGTGCACCGGGCGACCCTCGAACAGGTAGTCGCCGGAGTCGATGGGGTGGATGCCACCCATGCACTTGACCAGGGTCGACTTGCCGGCGCCGTTGTCGCCGACGAGCGCGGTCACCTCCCCGGGATAGGCGGAGAAGTTCACGTCCCGCAGGACGTGCACCGCTCCGAAACTCTTGTTGATCCCACGGAGTTCCACCACGGGCTGCATAACCGCTCCTCTAGTGATGGCCCCCTCGCAGGTGCGAGGGGGCCCGCCCACGGGGTTGCTACTTGACGCCGGCCGCGTCGCACAGGGCGACGAAGTCGGCGGTGCACAGTTCGGCCTTCGTCACGAAGCCGTCAGCGACGACGTCCTTGACGCTGTCCTTGAAGATCGCCTGCGGGGTGAGCAGCACGGACGGGACGTCCTTGCCGGCCGTCGGGTCCTTGACCGTCTGGGTCGTGGAGCCCTTCTCGCCCTTGGCCAGGCTGATGGCCAGCTTCGAGGCCGCGTCGGCCTCCTGCTTGATCGCCTTGTAGACGGTCATGCACTGGTCACCCGCGAGGATGTTCTGCAGGCCCTGCACGGTGGCGTCCTGGCCGGTGACCGGGACCTTGCCGTTGAGCTTGTTCTTCTTCAGCACGGAGATCGCGGCGTTGCCGAGGCCGTCGTTGGCGGCGAGCACGCCGCCGATGGTCGGCTGGCTGGTCAGCATCTGCTCGAAGATGGTGCCGGCCTGGGTGTTGTCCCAGTCGGGCACGGACTGGTCCGGGCCCTTGACGTAGTCGCCCGACTTGTACTTCGGGTCGAGGACCGCGTCGTAGCCGCTCTTGAACAGCGCCGCGTTGTTGTCCGTCGGTCCGCCGTTGAGCTCGGCGACGATCGGCTTGACGGCCTTCATGTCCGTCAGGCACTTGCCGAGGCCCTCGCCCTGGAGCTGGCCGACCTTCACGTTGTCGAAGCTGACGTAGTACTGCGCGCCGCCGCCGAGCGTGAGCCGGTCGTAGTCGATGGTGGCGACGCCCTGGCTCTTCGCCTTGTCGAGCACGGCCTTGCCGGTACCGGAGTCCAGGTTGACGATCATGAGCACCGTCGCGCCGTTCGTGATCATCTGGTCAGCGATGGTCTGGAACGCGTTCTTGTCGCCCTGGGCGTTCTGGATGTCGTAGTCGACGCCGGCGGCCTTGAAGGCCTCCGTCAGGTACTTGCGGTCGGCGGTCTCCCAGCGGGCCGACGTCTTGCTGTCGGGGAGGATCACGCCGATCTTCGGCTTCTTGGCGTCGGCCGCCTTGTCGTCAGAGCCGCCACAGCCGGTCAGGCCGAGAGCCATGACCGCGCAGGCGGTGGTGAACCCTAGGAGTCCCTTGCGCATTGCCCGGGTCCTTTCATCAAGTCGCGTCGGGTAAGGCCCGGCGCTGCGGGGGGATATGTTGCTGCCGACAACATAGGCCCCTGTGACGCCCGACACCAGCCGAACAGCGGAGAACTAACGGTGTTCTGAGTAACGATTCGGAAACGGATCCGAAACATCCCATGACCAAGATGGGGCATCTCCACCTCGCAAAGGACGTTTCACGTTTGTTGCCCAGAGGTGAAGTTGGCGTTGCGGAGGGGTGTTCAACGCATCGAAAGTGCAATATGTTCTGCGGCGCAACCATCACCCCCCGGATGGAGAACGCTATGAGAACCCGCACGGCCCTAACCGTGGTCGTCGCGCTCGGCGCGGCACTGCTGGGCCCCGCCCCCGCGTTCGCGGCCCCGGCCCCCGGAGCCCCCGGCGTCGGCTCCGCGTGGACCACCGGCGCCAAGGACGGTCTGGGCACCTCCGCCACGACCGGCTCCAAGGTCTGGTTCACCCTCGGCCAGGGGATCACCCACGAGGTGTACTACCCGACCGTCGACACCGCCAACGTCCAGGACCTGCAGTTCGTCGTCAGCGACGGCGCGACGTTCACCGAGCTGGAACGCGACGCCACCACCCACGCCACCACGCTCACCGACCCGCGCGCGCTCAGTTACGACCAGGTCAACACCGCCAGGAGCGGCAGATACCGGATCACCAAGAGTTACGCCGCGGACCCGGCCCGGCAGACGATGCTGCTCCGGACCAGGTTCCAGGTCCTCTCCGGCGGACCGCTGAAGCTCTACGTCCTGTACAACCCATCCCTGAACAACTCCGGGATGGGCGACACCGGGGCCACCTCCGCCGGCCAGCTCGTCGCCAGCGACGGCCCCGTGGCCAGCGCCCTCGCCGCGTCCACCGGCTTCACGGCCCTGACCAGCGGCTACAGCGGAACCCCCTCCGACGGGTACGTGGACCTGCGCGGCAACCACGCGCTCGACGCCAGCTACGACTCCGCCGGCACCCCCGGCAACCTCGTGCAGTTCGGCCAGGTGCCGGTCGGGGCCGACTCGACGTTCACCCTAGCGCTCGGCTTCGGCGCGGACCGCACCGCCGCGTCCGCCGCCGCCTCGGGTTCCCTGGCCGCCGGGTTCACCGCCGTCGCGGCCTCCTACGCCGCCGGCTGGCACGCGTACCTGTCCGGGCTGAACGCCGCGCCGGTCAGCGTGACGTCGACGGGGCTGGGGACCCAGTACAACGTCGCGTTGATGACCCTGAAGGCACACGAGGACAAGACCTACCTCGGCGCGAACGTCGCCTCGCTCACCGTGCCCTGGGGCCAGGCGATCAACGCCGACAACCCGGGCACCGCCGGCTACCACGCCGTGTGGTCCCGCGACCTCTACCAGGTCGCCACCGCCCAGCTCTACGCCGGGGACGCCGCCGCCGCGAACCGCTCCCTCGACTACCTGCTCAACGTCCAGCAGCGCCCCGACGGCTCGTTCCCGCAGAACACCCGCCTCGACGGCACCCCGGTCTGGGGCAGCCTGCAACTCGACGAGGTCGCGTACCCCATCATTCTCGCCTGGCATCTCGGCCGCACCGACGCGTGGCCGAAGCTGAGGAAGTCCGCCGACTTCCTCCGCGCCCGGGGCACGAACAGCCCGCAGGAACGCTGGGAGGAGGAGGCCGGCTACTCGCCCTCGACCATCGCCGCCGAGATCGCCGGCCTGGTGTGCGCGGCGGCCCTCGGCGGGGACCCGTCCTACCTGACGACGGCGGACGCCTGGCGGGCCGCGCTCGACGGCCAGACCTTCACCACCTCCGGGCACCTCGGCGACGGCCGCTACTACCAGCGCGTCGACGCCAACGGAAACCCCAACGACGGCCAGCCCCTGGAGATCAACTCGGGCGGCGGGACCTGGGACGAGCGGGACGTCGTCGACGGCGGCTTCCTCGACCTCGTCCGGCTCGGGGTCAAACGCGCCGACGACCCGACCATCCTGGCGTCCCTGCCCGAACTCGACGCCACCCTCAAGGTCAACACCCCGAACGGCGCCATGTGGTACCGCTACAACCACGACGCGTACGGCGAGAAGTCCGACGGCTCGCCCTACACGGGGAGCGGCGGCACCGGTCGGCTGTGGCCGCTGCTGTCCGGGGAACGCGGCGAGTACGAGCTGGCCGCCGGGCGGTCCGCCGCGTCGCACCTGGCCACGATGGCAGCCTCCGCCAACAGTGGCTACATGATCCCGGAGCAGGCGTGGGACCGGCCGTCGGCGTTCGGGTTCGTCTTCGGCGAGGGCACCGACTCCGCGACGCCCCTGGCCTGGTCGATGGCGCAGTTCGTCCGGCTCGCGTTGTCCATCGACGCGGGGAAGCCCGTCGAGCGGCCCTCGGTCGTGGCGGCCCGCTACGCCGGACCGGTCGGCTCCGTGGTCCTCACCGCCACCGTTCCGGCGTCGACCACCGGCACCGTCCACCTCGCCGGGACCCTGAGCGTCCTCGGCACGGGAATGTCCGACTGGGACCCGGCCGGCCTCGCGCTGACCCGGGTGGACGCCACGCACTGGACGGTGACGCTGCCCGCGAACGGGGCCACGTTGCAGTTCAAGCTGACCCGGGGGACCTGGGCGACCGTGGAACGCAACGCCTCCTGCGGGGACATCCCCAACCGGTCGGCCGTGCTGTCGGGGGCACCGGTCGCGGTGACGGTCGCGAACTGGTGCTGAGGCGGCTCGTCCCGTGCGGGGCGCACCCGGTTCCCGTGCGGGGCGCACCCGGTTCCCGTGCGGGGCGCACCCGGTTCCCGCGCGGGGTGCATCCGGGTTGTCGAGCCCGGGCCGCGTGCCCATCCTGAGCAGGGTCCACCTGTTCCGTGTCAGCCCGGCCCGGGGCTCCGCCCCGAGCCGGGCCCGGTACCCCAGCCTGCCCAAAGCTGCGGCACCAGAGAGGAAAGGACACCTTCGGCCTCGGCGGTGAGCCCGTCATAGCCGTGCTTGAGCGTGAGCTTCAGGGCTGCTCGGGCAAAGGATCCGGCCTCTTTGCTCGGCGCCACCAACGCAAGTCCTGTGAGCGCGTGGGACTCCATGAAGGGCGTGCCGGCCGTCCGGGCCAGCGTGAGGGCGTGCGAGTAGTGCTCCCTTGCGCGGTCGTGTTCCGCAGAGAACCGGAAGGTGGTACCGGCGAAGATGTGCACCCGTGCTCTGTGTATCGCGCCGAACGGCTCAACACGGTCGATCGCGGCGCCGACAATTGCCTCAGCTTCCGATCGCCGGCCGGCCCCGGCGCTGGCGGTCGCCAGACACGCCATCGCGTAGGCGGTGAGCACCTGAACTCGGATAGCCATGTAGGCGGTTACCGCTTCTGTGAGTTCCCCGATCGCCTCATCGAACATTCCGCTCAGGACATGGGCGTTGCCGGCGATGAGAAGTGCGCCCGGGAGGTAGGTGCGGTCCTTCAGTTGGCGAAGTGCGCCGGTCGCTTCAGCGGCCACTGCGAGTGCTTCCGGATATCGCCCCTGCTCGATGAAGATGTGTCCGATGTTGAGGCGGTTGATGGCGGCGCCAACGGGAACACCCGCCTGGACCTGGAGGGCTAGGGAACGTTCGTGAACGTCCAGGCTGTCGGAGAGTCGGCCCTGGTTGCGCAGCATGATACCCAGAGTGATCATCGTGTCCGCCTGCTTGGTCACGTTTTTCACTCGTTGGAGCAAGCTGATCGAACGCCGAAAGTCCTCCACAGCATCGTCCAGGCGGTTGAACTCTCTTTTGACGGTCCCGAGGCCGCTGAGCGCTGATGCCTCAGCGGCCGCGTTGCGCGTGAGTCGAGCTGCCGACACGTGCGCCTCCCCGATCTCGATCATGTTTGCGGGAGGCCCCAGACGGCTGATCAGGGGTTTGGTCGCCTCGGCCAGGATGCAGGCCAGGACCGGCAGACCGTATGGCGCCGCGTCGACAATGCTGTGCCACAACTGGGGGCTCTCCGCCTCCAGCCACTCCAGGGCCTTCTCTACGTTGGGGAATTGGACTAGCGACTCAGCGGGGAAGGAAGGTCGGCCCATGTCGGGAAAGGCAACCGTCGCGGCCGCCGCTGCCATTCCCGCCTGCCACTCGTACAGCCGGGTCCTGGCCGCCGCGAGATCTGGCTCCTCCACCGAGCGCTGCCGGGAGTACAACAACATCAGGTCATGCCGGGTGTACCGCCCGTCCGGCCGCTCCGAGATCAGATGCGCCCCCGCCAACCTCTCCAGCAGCCCCGCCTCGACCTCGTCCACATCGGCCAGCACCGCCGCGCTCCCCACCCCGAAGTCCGGCGCCGCCAGCACCCCCACCAGGCGGAACATCCGTCGCACGTCCGGTTCCAGGCTGGCGTAGGACTGGTCGAACGCCGCCCGCACCGCGCTCTGCGGATCCCCGTCGATCGCCAACGCGGCCAACGCGTCGGAGGCCCGCAGCTCCGCGAGCTGGGCGGTCACGGTCAACCCGGGCCGGTCGGCGAGGTGCGCGGCGGCGATCCGCAGCGCCAACGGCAACCGCGCGCAGGCCGCCACCAACCCGGCCGTGGCCCCGGGCTCGGCCCGCAGCCGCCCGGCCCCCACGATCTGGGCCAGCAGTTCCTCGGCCTCCCCGGCCCCGAGCACCTCCAACCCCAACCGCCCGACTTCGGGCCCCGGGAGCTTCTCCCCGTCCGGGACGAGGGCCGGGAGGCGGTCGCGGCTGGTGACCAGGAGCAGGCATCCGGGCGATTCGGGCAGCAGCGGCCGGATCTGTTCGGGGGAGCTGGCGTTGTCGAGGACCAGGAGGGTCCGGGTGCCCGACAGGCGAGATCGCAGCGCCGCCGAAGCCTCGGACACCTCCCCGGGCACCTGGTCGGCGGGTACCCCGAGCGCGCGCAGGAACCGCCCGAGGGTCTCCAGCGCCGGCACCGGCCGGTCGTACCCGCGGAGGTCGATGTGCAGTTGACCGTCGGGGTAGCGCCGGGCGTTGCGGCGCGCCCACCGGGTCGCGAGCGCCGTCTTGCCCACGCCCGCCGGGCCCGTGACCAGGACGACGGGATGGGACCGGAGCCGGTCGAGGGCGCGGAGCGGGGCGGTGCGGCCGACGAAACCGGCCGGGTCGGCGGGGAGCTGCGCGGGCGGGCGGGCCGGGGGAGCGGGGGTGGTGGTGGGGACCTCGTCGCGGAGTACCGAGAGATAGGTTTCCCGCAGTTCCGCGCCCGGGGTGGCGCCGTCGGCCGCGCGCCGGCGCCGGGTCTCCTCGTAGGCGGTCAGCGCCTCGGCGGTCCGGCCGGACCGGTGCAGGGCGAGCATCCGCAGCGCGGTGAACCGGTCGACGTCGGGGTGTTCGGCCGCCAGCCGGGTGAGTTCGGGCAGCAGGGCGGCGTGCCGGCCGAGTTCGAGGCCCGCCGCCAGCCAGTCGCCGGTGGCGCGGAGCCGTTCGGCGGTGAGCGCGGCGAACAGGCCACCGGCGGCCAAGTCCTCGGGCAGCTCGCCGCGCCACAGGTCCAGGGCGTCCCGGAGCAGGTCACAGCGCCGGGCGGGGGAGGTCTCCGTGTCGGCCCGGGCGACGAGGGCCCGGAACCGGCCGGCGTCGGTGTGCTCGGGGGCGACGTCGAGCCGGTAGCCGCCGCGTTCCGCCACGAGCCGGGACCGGCCCACGAGTGCGCGCAGCCGGGACACCATGCTGTGCAGGGAGGACCGGGCGCGGTCGGGGCCGGCGCCGTCCCAGAGCAGGTCGAGCAGCCGGTCGGTGCCGACGACCTCGCCGGGGTGCAGGAGCAGCACGATCAGCAGGCGACGTTCGCGCCGCCGGGACACCATGAGAGGGGTACCGTCGACGTCGCCCTCGAAGGGGCCCAGGATCCGGAACAGCACCCCGCGACCCTACGTGGCGGACACGGCCTTCTCGCCGGCCACCGGAGCGTCGTCGACCGAGGCGTCCCGCACCGGGGCATCCCGCACCGGGGCATCCCGCACCGGGGCATCCCGCACCAGAGTGTCCCGCACCAGAGCGTCCGCCGCCGGGGCGTCCCCCGCAGGCTCCGCCACCTTCGGCCCGGTCTCCTGAGCCCCGGCCGCCGCCGGCACGGCCACCGGAGCGACCGACCCCTCTGTCCCCGGGACCACCGACCTCTCGGTCCCCGCGACCACCGACCCCTCGCTCCCGAGGGTCTCCGCGGCCACGGCCTCCGACTCCCCGCCCGCCGCGTCCCCGGGCGCCGCCTTCACGACCACCCCCAACGGATCCCGCCCCCGGAACCCGAGCAACGGAATCAGACTGACCGCCAGGAACACGACCCCGAACACCAGGATCGTCGTGGTCAACCCGATCCCGGGCACCGCCCACCCGGCCAGCAGCCCCCCGATCGGGATGCCGGCGAAGCACACGGCCGTGACCAGCCCGAACACCCGGGTCTGCAACCCGGCGGGCACCCGCTTGTACAGCGCGGCGCCGTACACCGGGTTCACCGAGCACATCGCGACCCCCGACAGCAGGGTCACCACCATCACGACGGTCAGGCTGTCGCTGAGCCCGAGGACCAGCAGCCGGGGCGCGCCGCCCAGGATGGCCCCGAGCGTGAACGCCAGGTACTGCGGGATCCGGGTCGACAGGAACGTGAACACGAGACTGCCGAGGACGACCCCGAGCGCGAACGCCCCGCCGACCAGGCCGAGC
Organism: Longispora urticae; assembly: GCF_053902585.1. Lineage (NCBI taxonomy): Bacteria > Bacillati > Actinomycetota > Actinomycetes > Micromonosporales > Micromonosporaceae > Longispora > Longispora urticae. The sequence continues at coordinate 185,471 of NZ_JAQZSH010000023.1, read as the reverse complement.
GCGGCCGGGGTGTGCACGACGTCGCGTACCCAGAGCGGGACGAACACGACCACGGCCGCCTGGGTGAACAGGTTGCTGGCGAACAGGATGACGGTCATCGTGACCAGCAGCCGGTCCTGGGCCAGGGCCCTGACCCCGCCGCGCAGCGCGACCAGGTAGGGCTCCTTCGGCTCGGAGGCCTCCGAGGGCTCGTCGGCGGGCGGCCGGACGAACACCCCGACCAGGAGCACGCCCGCCGCGAAGGTCAGGCCGGTGAAGCCGACGACGAGCGGGGCGCTCCACCAGTAGATGAGGACGCCGCCGAGGGGCGCGCCGAGCAGGATCGCGGCCCGGGTCATGCCCTCGTACAGGGACGTCACCCGGATCATGGGGACGTCCGCGAGTTCGGCCATCGGGCGGAGCAGGACGTGCTTGGCCCGGTCGCCGACGCCGCGCATCGCGCCCATCACGGACACCAGCAGGATCAGGGTGACGAAGTCCAGCCCGGGGATCAGCGCGACCGCCGCGAGGGCCGCCGCGCTGCCCACGTCGGTGTAGACGGACGTCCGCCACAGCCCGAACCGGTCGGCGAGCGGGGTCGCGAAGACGCTGGACAGGACGTAGAGCACCATCTCGGCCCCGGCGGCGATGCCCATCTTCACCGGGCTGTCCGTCATGACGAGGACCAGCCAGGGCACGGCGACGACGGACATCCGGATGCCGAGCGCCGCGATCGTGTCGGCGATCAGCAGCGCGACCAGGCCGGTGCGCCGGTTCACGCGCGCTCGGCCCGGTACCGGGCCCGCAGTGCCTTCTTGTCCACCTTGCCGGTGTTCCCGAGCGGCAGCCGGTCCACGAAGTCGATGGTGCGGGGCACCCAGATCGGGGTGAAGTCCTCCAGCACCCGGGCCTGGAGGACCTCCACGTCCACCACGCTGTCGGGGGCGAGAACGACGTAGGCGTGCACGACCTCGCCGAGCTTCTCGTCGTCGACGCCGATGACGGCGGCGGCGCGGATCTCGGGCTGGGCGGCGAGGAAGTCCTCCAGCGGGCGGGAGAACACGTTCCGCGAGCCCCGGCCGGTGACGATCATGTCCTTGACCCGGTCGACGAGGTACAGGTAGCCGTCGGCGTCGAGCTTGCCCAGGTCCCCGGTGCGGATCCAGCCGTCGACCAGGGTCTCGGCGGTGTACTCGGGCTGCCCCCAGTACCCGGTCATGTTGAGCTTGCTCGACACCCAGACCTCGCCGAGCTCGCCGGTGGGCACCTCGCGGGCGTCCTCGTCGCGGATCTCGATCCGGACGTCGCCGTAGGGCAGGCCGCAGGAGCCGAGCCGCTCGGGGTGCGCCGGGTCGGGGGTGACGGCGGGCATGGCGGTGATCAGGGTGGACTCGCTCAACCCGTACGCGATCCGAACGACCGGGCCGAGCAGTTCGTACGCCTGGACCAGCCGGGCGGGGGCCGTCGGGGCGCTGCCGACGTTGAACATCAGCATCTGGTCGAAGTCGGTTTCGGCGAGCTTCGGGTGGTCGAGCAGCTCGTAGAACAGCGGGGGCGACACGAACGTCGAGTTGATCTTCTCGGCGTGGATGGTGGCCAGGAAGACGTCGGCGTCCCAGTCCTCCTGGACGAACAGCACCCCGCCGTGGAACAGGTTGAAGTACGCGGTCATCGGCCCGCTGACGTGCCACGGCGGGGTGACCGACAGGTGCCGCAGCACCGGGTGCCCCGAGTCGCGGAACTGGGTGGCCAGCTCGATGACCTGCTCGAAGAAGCCCTGCCGGTGGTGCACCATCTTGGGCAGTCCGGTGGTGCCGCTGGTCTGGAACACCGACTCGGGCTCGTGCGTCACTCCGGACAGGTCCAGGGCGGGGGCGTCGGCGGCGCGCGCGGCGAGCAGGTCGGGGCCGAGCCCGTCCGGGCCGAGGCACAGCACGGGCAGCGGGGCGAGGCTGGCCGCGATCTCCCGGCCGAGCGCGTCCTGGGTCCGGGCGTCGTAGATCAGCGCGTCGAGCTGGGCCAACTGGACATAGGCGGCCAGCTCGTTGCGGGGAGTGATCAGGGCGATCCACACGGTACGACAGCCGAGCAGGTGCAGCGCCAGGTGCAGCGGCAGCGCCTCGGGCGGGTTGGACACGAGCACCCCGACGGCGGTGCCGGACCGCACCCCGTTGTCCTGGAGGGCCGCCGCGAGGTCGAGCACCTTCGCGCGGACGTCGTCGTAGCTGAGCCGGACGCCGTCGCCGACGAGCGCCTCCCGCTGGCCGTAGCCGGCGAGGATGTCCAGGGCGCGATTGACGTAGTTGTCCATCTAAATCCCCTACTTCACTGGTCGATGATCGCGCCCCCGGACGCGGAGAAATGCATGGGGGCTCAGCCCACCTAGCGGGACAATACCGCTCTCTCCGGCTCTGGGCCAGTATGGAAGATCCACAGTGGCTCAGGTGCGGGAATGACCTATTCGTGGCGCTTTCCCGAATAGGCAGTCCACAGTGCATTCGTTATATCGATATGCATGAAAGGGCTGGTGAATCCATTCTAAGAGCCGATTGACGGTGTACGACGAGGGCACTAACTTGTTGTCCCTACCGCCTGAGTAATTGACGGGCGGGCGACCCACGTTGGTCATCAATTGGAGGTTCGCTCCCGACATGAACACCCCTCGAAAGTTGCGGGTTCTGCTGGCCGCCTCGGCGGTCGCGGTTGTCGCATCCTCTGTGCTCGCCGCGAGCAGCGGTTCGGCGACCGGCGGCATTGACAAGAACAAGGAATGGGTCGGCACGTGGGCGGCGGGGTCGACGCCCGGTAGCGTCGCCGGTGGTTCCAGCATGGTCGGATTCACCAACCAGAGTCTCCGCCAGATCGTGCACACCTCGGTGGGCGGCGAGGCTCTGCGGATCCGTCTGTCCGACCAGTACGGCCTGAACGCGTCCGTCACCATCGGACACGCGACGGTTGCTCTTCCGGATCTCACGACTCCGGACCTGTCCGACATCGACCCGGCGAGCGTGCGCGAACTGACGTTCAACGGTAAGACGTCGGTCGTCCAGAAAAAGGGAACCGACATCCTCAGCGACCCGCTCACCTTCGCGGTCGGGGCGCAGCAGGACCTCGTGGTGACGCTCTTCTTCCCGGTCGCGACCGGGTCGACGACGTTCCACTTCCAGTCGCGGCAGATCTCGTATGTCGCGGCCGGTGACCGGACCAACGAGGCCACGGTGCCCGGTGCCGTCGCGCGGGAGAACTTCTACTTCCTCGCCGGTGTCGACGTACTGCGGGAGAAGGCCGGCGGCTCGGTCGTCATCTTCGGTGACTCCATCGCCAACGGCACCAACTCCACGCTGAACGGCAACAAGCGGTGGCCGGACGCTCTGGCCGGCCGCCTGATCGCCACCCCGCGTGGCGACCGGGTCCCGGGCGTGCTGAACCTCGGCATCGCGGGCAACCGGGTCACCAAGGACGGGCTCGAGCCCATCGCCGGTGGCGGCGGGTTCGCCGAGGTCGGCAACAGCGCGCTGTTCCGGCTCCAGCACGACGCGTTGTCGCAGGCCGGGGTCGGTACCGTCCTGGTCGAGCTGGGCATCAACGACATCTGGATGAGCAACGAGAGCCCCGAGGCGATCATCGACGGGCTGCACCAGATCGCGATCCAGGTCCGGCAGAAGGGCCTGAAGGTCGTGGCCTGCACCCTGATGCCGTACGAGAACGCCACCAGCGCCGTGTGGACCCCCGAGCGGGAGGCCACCCGGCTGGCGGTGAACGAGTACCTGCGCACGAGTTCCGACTTCGATGGCCTGGTCGACTTCGACAAGGTCATGCGGGACCCGGCGGCCCCGAGCAAGCTGCGCGCCGAGTTCGACAGTGGGGACCACATCCACCCGAACGACGCGGGCTACCAGGCGATGGCGAACGCCGTCAACCTGAACCTGCTCCGTTAGGTTGCTGTAAGTATCCGAGCCCGGCACGCCATCGGCGTGCCGGGTTTTTTTTCTGTCTATTCCGCGACTTGCAAAGTCGGTCTAAGGTCCACTGTGTTCCTTCGAACATCTGTTAAAGGACTACACCGTGGATGCTGGCACTATCCTACGTAAGATTCTCAGCCCGGCGGGCCGGCGCGATCCGTGGCCGCTGTACGCGTCGCTGCACGCCCTGGGGCAGGTCAACGCCCTGCCGCGGATCCCCGGCTCGAAGATGTGCGCCGTGGTCAACGGGTACGAGGCGGTGGGGGAGGTTCTGCGCGACGTCCGGTTCGTCAACCTCGACCGCGACAATATCGCCGATTCCCGCCCCGACTGGGAAGAGCACCCTTTCTACACCACTTTGATGGGTACCATCATGTTCAGCAACGCCGCTGAGCACTCCCGGTTCCGCCGGCTGTTCGGCAAGGTGTTCACCCCGCGCCGGGTGACGGCGATGGAGGAGTCCATCACGGACCTGATCGACGCCCGGCTCGACGGCATGGCGGCGGCGGGCGCGGACGGCTCCGAACTCGACTTCATGACCGAGTTCGCCTATCCGGTGCCGGCGGGGGTCGTCGGGCAGCTGCTCGGCATCCCGGAGTCCGAGCAGGCCTGGGTGCCGCCCCGCACGGACCTGATCAACGAGGCCCTGAACATGCGGGTCAACAACACCCGCGTCCTGGAGGCCGCCGACGTGGCCACCCAGGAACTCGTCGACTACTACCTGGACCTCATCAGCCGGCTGCGCGCCGAACCCGGCGACGACGTGACGAGCGGGCTGATCCAGGAGATCGACGCGGCCGGCGGGGGCGTGTCCGACCTCGAGCTGGCCTGCAACCTGGTGGTGACGTACAACGCGGCGTTCTCCACCACCACCCCGATGTTCGCCGCCGCGCTGGTCGAGCTGCTGGAACGCCCCGAGCAGGCCGCGCGGATGCGGGACGTGCCCGAGGCGGCGGGCCCGCTGGTCGAGGAGATCCTGCGGTACCAGACGTCCGTGCACTTCGTCAGCCGCAGCGCCTCGGAGGACCTGACCGTGCACGGGGTGGACATCCCGAAGGGCGGCACGATCCTCGTGATGCTCGGCGCGGCCAACCGGGACCCGAAGCGGTTCGCCGACCCGGACCTCTTCCACCCGGAGCGGCTGGACAACAACCCGATCAGCTTCGGGGTCGGCCCGCACTACTGCCTGGGTGCGGCGCTGTCCCGCCGGGAGGCGCAGCTCGCCCTGCCCCGGCTGCTGCGCCGGTTCCCGGAGCTGGCGATCGGGGAGAACCCGCAGCTCAACGACTCGATCCTGTTGCCGAGCTACCTGAGGCTGCCGGTCACCCTCGGCCAGTTCTGACGTCACCAGCCGGGTCGCAGAGGTGCGACCCGGCGCCGGTGGTTTCGTGCGCTCCCTGTTCCCCTGGCGTCACTGAGCGCATTTCCCGCTCCCGGATCCGTGCCACGCCGAACGAGGGGGCCGCACGCAACGTCATCTGTGAGATAAGGTCGCCGTCATGTCTGACGTGCATGACTACCTGCGCCGCATCGGCGGTCTCATCCGTGCCTCCCGCAAGCACCGCGGCTGGACCCAGGCGCAGCTCGCCGAGGCGCTGGGCACCAGCCAGAGCGCGGTCAACCGGATCGAGCACGGCCACCAGAACCTGAGCCTCGACATGCTGACCCGGATCGGCGACGCCCTCGACAGCGAGATCATCTCGATCGGGCACACCGGACCGATGCACCTGCGGATCGAGGGCGGCCAGCAGCTCTCCGGCAGCATCGACGTCCGGTCCAGCAAGAACGCGGGGGTGGCCCTGCTGTGCGCGTCGCTGCTCAACAAGGGCCGGACGACCCTGCGCAAGGTGGCCAGGATCGAGGAGGTCAACCGGATCCTGGAGGTGCTCGGCAGCATCGGGGTGAAGACCCGCTGGCTCAACGAGGACAACGACCTGGAGATCACCCGGCCGGCCGTCCTGGACCTGAGCACGATGGACGTCGAGGCGGCGCGGCGGACCCGCAGCGTCCTGATGTTCCTCGGTCCGCTGCTGCACGAGCTGGACCGGTTCGAGCTGCCGTACGCCGGGGGGTGCGACCTGGGCACCCGGACCATCGAGCCGACCCTGACCGCGCTGCGGCCGTTCGGGCTGGCCGTGAAGGCGCACGAGGGGTTCTACCACGCCGACGTCGACCGGGCCGTGGTCCCGACCCGGGCCATCGTCCTCACCGAGCGCGGCGACACCGTCACCGAGAACGTGCTGATGGCCGCCGCCCGGCACCCCGGCGTGACCGTGATCCGCAACGCCAGCTCGAACTACATGGTCCAGGACCTGTGCTTCTTCCTCGGCGAACTGGGCGTGACCGTCGACGGGGTGGGCACCACCACCCTGACCGTGCACGGCGCGGCGGACCTCGACCGCAATGTCGACTACGCCCCGTCCGAGGACCCGATCGAGGCCATGAGCCTGATCGCCGCCGCCATCGTCACCTCCTCCGAGATCACCGTGTGCCGGGCGCCGATCGAGTTCCTCGAGATCGAACTCGCCACCCTGGAGGAGATGGGGCTCGACTACAGCCGGAGCGAGGAGTACCCGGCGGCCAACGGGCACACCCGGCTCGTGGACCTCACGGTCCGGCCGTCCACCCTGCGCGCGCCCCTGGACAAGATCCACCCGATGCCGTTCCCCGGGCTGAACATCGACAACCTGCCGTTCTTCGCGGTCATCGCGGCCGTGGCCTCCGGCTCGACCCTGGTGCACGACTGGGTGTACGAGAACCGGGCCATCTACCTCACCGAGCTCACCAAGCTCGGCGCGCACGTCAAACTCCTCGACCCGCACCGGGTGTACGTGGAGGGCCCCACCCACTGGTCGGCCGCCGAGGTGATCTGCCCGCCCGCCCTGCGCCCGGCCGTGGTGATCCTGCTGGCGATGCTCGCCGCGAAGGGGACGTCCGTCCTGCGGAACATCTACGTGATCGACCGGGGCTACGAGCAGCTCGCCCAGCGACTGAACCTTTTGGGTGCGCGAATCGAGACATTCCGCGACTTGTAGAAAGTACCCCGAAAAAGTACCCATAAAAAGGTTTTAGTGGGGGTGCGACCCGGTCCCAGGAGCCGCACCCCCACTGGGGCCCCGGGATGGCACCGTGTTGGGGCGGATCCATCCCGATCAGCCATGTGAGTGGCTTGGAATGAGTCAATCCCACAGGTCAGCGCCCCGCAACGCGTGCGGGTGAATATGGGGGGACCGCGCGGGAATCTGGGGGCGGGTGGTCCTACCAAAAAGGATCTTTCATCCGGCTGGTGCGAGATATGGCGCTGACCGGCTCCCCGCCGCAGAATGTTGATGTGACTCCATGGGTGAGCGGCCTCAGTCTGGCCGAGCGGCTTGCCCTGTCCGGCCCGCCCACCCCCGCCGCCCCCGTGCCCGACCGCGCCGCCCGCCGGCTCCACCGGTGGCGCGCCGCCCACGACCTCGCCGACACCGGCCAGTGGGCCCGGCGGCTCGCGGCCGTCGGGCTCGACGAGACCGGGGTGCTGGCCCTGCTCGCGGAGGCGCCGGACGCGTTGGCGGCCCGGGCGCCGCGGCCCCGGTGGTCGGTGACGGTCACGGCCCTGTTGGAGACGGCCCCCGACTTCGCGGAGGCGCTGGCCGGGGGCGGTGGCTCCGGCGCCGGTCACGGCGGTTCCCCAGCTCCGGATGACGGTGGCACCGACTCCCCGGCCCCGGCCGCAGCGGGGGCGGCCTGGCAGGCCGGCTTCGCCGCGATCCTCGCGCCCTTCGTCACCACCGCCCGCGAACGCTGCCTGGCCCGGATCCCGGACTCCCCGCTCTGGGACCGCACCGCGCTGGTCACCGGCCTCACCGGCACCCTCGCCGACACGCTCACCCGGATCGCCTGCCGCACCCTCGTCCTCGAACTCAACGTCGCCCGGGTCACCGGCCGCCTCGACGGCGACACCCCGCAGGAGCGGTTCGCCAGCTTCGTCCGGCAGGTCACCCGGCGGGAGACCCTCACCGGGCTCCTCGAGGAGTACCCGGTGCTGGCCCGCCTGCTCGTCCAGGCCACCGACCACGCCGTCGACGCGTACACCGAGCTCCTCGACCGGCTGCGCGCCGACCGCCCCGCCCTCGTCGCCACCCTGCTCGACGGCGTCGACCCCGGCCCGTGCGTCGCCGTCGACACCGGCAGCGGCGACGCGCACCGGGGCGGGCGGACCGTGGCGATCCTGCACTTCGCCGACGGCCGCAGCCTGGTCTACAAGCCCCGCTCCCTCGCCGTCGACATCCACTTCCACGACCTCGTGCGCTGGCTCAACGACACGACCACCTCGACGGGTACCGGCCTCGACCTGCTCACCCCCCGCGTCCTCGACCGGGGCACCCACGGCTGGGCCGAGTTCGTCGAACACCGCCCCCTCCCCGGCCCGCCCGGCCCCTACTACCGCCGGCTCGGCGCCCTCCTGGCCCTCGTGTACGCCCTCGACGGCGTCGACTTCCACCTGGAGAACCTGATCGCCTGCGGGGACCAACCCGTCCTCATCGACCTCGAAGCCCTGTTCCACCCGCCGCACCGGACCGGCGCCGTCGACGAGACCGGCCTGCTGCCCATGGCGGGCCTCGACCTGAGCGGGCTCGGCGGGGCGGAGGGCGCGCCCTACCCGACGGAGGCCGCCGTGCTCGCCGACCCCGGCACCGACGCGATGCGGATCGACCGGCGGACCCTGCTGACCCGGGGCGCGCGGAACCGGCCGGTCCGCGACGGCGTACCCGTCGACGCCCGCTCCTTCACCCGTGACCTGCTCGCCGGCTTCCGCCTCGGCTACACCACGCTCGTGGCCGCGCGGGCCGAGCTCCTGACCCTGCTGGCCACCTTCGCCGACGACGAGACCCGGGTCGTGATCCGCCCGACCTGGGTCTACGCCATGCTCCTCGACGAGTCCACCCACCCCGACGTCCTGCGCGACGCGCTCGACCGGGACCGGATCCTCGACCACCTGTGGGCCCTCTCGGCGGGCGACGCCTTCCGCGAGAACCTGATCCACCACGAGCTGCGCGAGCTGTGGGCCGGGGACGTACCCGTGTTCACCAGCCGACCGGGCAGCCGCGACCTGTTCACCGGCGTCGGGGCGAGGGTTCGCGACGTCTATCCCGAACCGCATCTGGTCCGGGTGTCCCAGAAGATAGCGGCCATGGGCCCCGACGACCTTCTCGCCCAGGAGAAACTGATCGGGGACGCCATGGCGGAAGGAGAAAAACCATGAGCGCTGAGGAACTGGTGTGGGGCTGGAAGAACCCGGAGTACCGGGAGGGCGGTAGCCCCGCCGGGGAGATCGTGCTGGACCCGTGGCTCGGCGGTGACGGCCTGATCATCCTCGTCACGACGACCGGGGAACCCCGCACCCCGGGCACAATGCGAGCATGAGGCTCGTCTCCTCGGTGCTGTTCGGCCGGGACGCCGAATTGCGCCGCCTCACCGACATGTTGACGGAGGCCCGCGCTGGCGCTGGCCAGACCGCTCTGATCGTCGGCGAGGCGGGCATCGGCAAGTCCCGGCTGGCAGCTGAACTGCAACGCCTGGCAGGGGCGGAAGGGGTGCTGGTGTGTCACGGACGCACCAGCACCGCCGCCCCCTCCGTGCCGTTCAGACCGTTGGCCGAGGCGGTGCTGACACTCGTCCGGGTGGTCGGAGTACCGGACCAGCCGGAGCTGGCGCCCTACCGCGCGGCCCTCGGCCGTCTGATTCCCGAGTGGAAGGAGGAGGGCGACGCGCGCCGCGGCGAGTCCGTCCTGGTACTCGCCGAGTCCATCCTCCGGCTGCTGGCGGTCGCCAGTCGGGAGGCCGGCTGCCTGATCGTCCTGGAGGATCTGCACGACGCGGACCCCGAGACCCTGGCGGTGGTGGAGTACCTGATCGACAACCTCGGCGAACTTCCCGTCCTGCTGATCGGCACCAGCCGTCCCGAGCTGGGGCCGGCCCGCGACCTCGTGGAGTCGGCACTCCGGCGGCGCATGGCGCAGGTGATCGAGGTCGGCGCGCTGGACGACCAGGCCGTCGGTCAACTGATCGCGCACTGCCTGGAGTCGAGTCCGGAAGCGGTGCCGCCGGTCGTCACCTCCCAGGTCCGCCGGGACGGCGACGGGAACCCGTTCGTCGTGGAGGAACTGCTCGCCGGCCTGGTGGGCGCGGGGCATCTCGTCCGTCGTGCGCGGCTGTGGGCGGTGGACGGCTCGGTCACGACGAAGGTGCCCACGACTGTCGTCGTGAGCATCACGGAGCGGGCGGAACGTCTGGGCGGGGCCGGCCACGCGTTGCTGTGCAGTGCGGCCGCCCTCGGCCGCCGCTTCTCCGTCGAGGTCGTGCAGCGGGCCACCGGGGTCGACGTCGGGCAGTTGCGCCAGGTGCTGAGCACCGCCGTCCGCACGCAGCTGATCGTGCCGGACGACCAGGGCCCTGAGTGGTACGCCTTCCGGCACGCGCTCACGGCCGACGCGCTGCTCGCGCCGCTGCTGCCCTCCGAGCGGGCCGCTCTGGCCGGTAGGTTGGCCGCCGCGATCGAGGTGTTGTTCCCCTCGCTCGACGACGACTGGTGCCAGAGTCTCGCCCAGCTCAAGTTGGCCACCGGGGACGAGCCCGCCGCCGCCAGCCTCTTCACCGAGGCCGGCCGCCGTGCGCTCGCCGACGGCGCGCCGACCTCCGCGGTCACCCTGCTGGAGAAGGCGCGAACGCTGTCCTTCGGCTGGTTCAGCCCGGCGCTGCGGGCCGAGACCCTGGAACCGCTGCTGACCGCCCTCACGGAGTCCGGACAGACCGAGCGGGCCCTGGAGATGGAGAAGGATCTCGAAGCACTGGCCGGGCACCTCGACGGGGCGCGTCTCGCCGCGTTGCACACCCGGATGGCCGAGGCCGCCGCGGTGGCGGGCCGCTGGCGGGACGGCCTCGCCCAGGTGGCGATCGCGCGTCGGTTGCTGGGGCCCGACGCGGCTCCCGGCCGGAGTGCCCCCATCGACGTGATCGAAGCCCGGATCCTGCAGGACGTGCCCGACGACCCTCGGGTGGGGGAGGCTGAGGGCCTGGCGCAGCGCGCATTGGACGACGCTCTCCGTTTCCCCCTTCCCGAGGTGGGGTGTCAGGCCCTGGAGGTCATGGGGATCGCGGCCCGACGGCGGAGCATGGCGGAATCCGAATCCGTCTTCCAACGGATGCTGGATCTCGCCGACGAACACAACCTGCCGGTCTGGCGGGTGACGGCGCTGAGCTACCTCGGGGCCAACGACCTCCTCGACCAGTCCCGCGCGGGCCGACTCGTTCAGACCAGGGAGGAGTCGGCGCGGCTGGGTGCGTTGCACACGGTGTGCAGTGCGGACGTGCTGCTGGCCTGGCTCGCGGTACACCACGGCGACTACGCGGGGGCCCGGGCGATCGCGGAGCCGTGCGGGGAGCTGGCGGGACGGCTCCGCCTGCGACAGGTGAGCAGGTTCGTGTCCGCGATCAGCGCGGTGTCCGCGGCGCACCGGGGGCAACGTCAGGAGATGGAGGCACATCTCGCGGACCTGGTCGGCGCCGGTGGGGAGGACACCCACTACATGTCGCTCGCCTGGGGGATGGCCGAAGGGTTCTACGAACTCGTGGAGGAGAACCGGGCCGGGTGCCGGGCGAAGATCGACCAGGCACGGCGACGCGAGGAACGGTTCCCCACCGCGCACACGTTGTCGGGTTCCTTCGGCATGGGGCTGTTGCTGGCAGCCCTGGACGGAGAGGCCGGCTGGGCCGAGCACGACACCGTCGCGGCGTCGATGGCCGGTCAGGTCAGGTGGAACCGACAGTTCGTCGTCGCGGCCCGCGCGGTGCTGCACGCCCGGGCAGGCGACCACCTCGCCGCGGAGCTGGCGGTGGCCGAGTCCCAGGATGTCGGTGAGCCCTTCCCGCTGGGCCGGGCCCTCGTGCTCCGGATGCTCGCTGAGGAAGGGCTGGACGGCGGCTGGGGCAACCCGGCCGCGTGGGCGCGCACCGCCGCGGAGTACTTCCACCGCGCCGGGCTCGGCACCGCCGGAGCCGCGTGCCGGGCTCTCCTGCGCCGCGCCGGGGCCTCCGTGCCCCAGCAGCGCCAGGGCTGGGAGGGAGTGCCCGCACCGCTCCGGGAGAGCGGGGTGACGGTGCGGGAGTTCGAGGTGCTGCTGCTGCTCGCGGAGCGGTTGGGGAACGTCGAGATCGGCCAGCGGCTGTTCATCTCGGCGCGGACCGTGGAGAAGCACGTGGCGAGTCTGCTCGCCAAGCTGGGGCACGCGGACCGGCTGGCGCTGTGCGACTTCGCCGCCGGGATGGCGTTCTAGGCGGGGTCGGGGTCGCCGGGACGGCGTTCTAGGCCGGGTCGGGTGGGGCGCCGATCCGGGCGCGGATCCCGTGGGCGCGGGCGGTGAGTTCGGGGTCCGCGGTCGCGAGGCCCAGGACCCGGAGGCTCCGGGCCTCGCCCAGGCGGTGGCCGGTGGACTCGTTGATCGCGAGGGCTCGGCGGGCCTCCGCGGCGGCGAGGTCGAGGTCACCGGCTGACAGGTGCACCTCGGCGAGGGTCGCGCGGGCCCGGCCCTCGCCGACGACGTTCACGCAGCGGTGGGCGATGTCCACCGCGCGCCGGGCCCGCTCCGTGGCCCGTGGGAACGCGGCCGCCCGGGTGTCGAGGCCCGCGAGTCCGCACAGGGTTTCCACCTCGGCTTCCGGGCTGTGTGCCGTGTGCGTCAACTGCCATGCGGCGTCGAATGCCTGATGGGCCTCGTCGAAGCGGCTCAGAGCGGCGAGGGCCGTACCCATCGCGTTCAGCGCGTGTGGCTCGATCAGCTGTTCCTGATGGGTCCGCCCAGAGGCGAACGCGCTGCGCGCATGTTCCAGTGCCTCTTCGTAGCGGCCCGAATCCTGGTGGATCGTGGCGAGGATCTCGTGGGTGTAGCACGCGTGGCCGGCCGCGTGTTCCTGCGCGAGCGACAGCGCGTCGACTCCCCGGACCAACGCCTCGTCCTGCCGGCCCAGCAGGCGGAGTACCTCGCTGATCAGGCTGGTCACCGTGAATATCCGGAAGTCACGGATGCCGCCTTCCTGGCAGATTGTCAAGGCCTCCTGGTAGCGGGCGAGAGCTTCCTCCATCCGCCCGGTCAGGCGCAGGGACCGTCCGAGGTTGTAGAGAACGCGGGTCCGGTTGGGGAGGTCGTCTGTCCTGTCCAGCCAGAAGAGCGCTTCAGCCAGGTGGGGAACAGACTCCTGGTGCGAGCCGATCATCCGGTAGCCCACCCCGACCGCCTCGTGCGCCGACGCCCGAACACCTGGTTCCCCGCTACCGGCGGTCGCGGACAGCACCGCGAGACTCGCCGTGAGGCTTTCGTTGCACGCGCGCCTGAGGTGCAGGAACCCGCTGATGCAGTCAAAGAGGACGAGTGCGGTGAGACCGGCACCACGGGAACACGCATCGTGCACGACCGACAGGAGATTGGCCTGCTCGGCGTCCAGCCAGGCGAGTGCCGCTGTCCGATCGGAGAAGACCGGACAGGTCACGGATGCCGGTGGTGGGGGCAGCGGCACCATCCGCCCGGCAGTCTGGGCCATGTGCTCGTCGGCGGCCGCCGCGCTGTGCAGGTACCAGTCGAACAGTCGCTCGACCGACCGGGTGGCGTCGGGGTCGGCCGCCCCGTGGCCCGCCGCGTACTCCCGCATCAGGTCGTGGAACGCGTACCGGTGCGCCGGATGCGCCTCCACCAGGTGCGCCGACGCCAACCGGTCCAGGCTCCGCCGGGCGGCGAACACCGACGTCCCCGTCAACGCGGCGACAGCCTCCGGCGTGAAGTCCGGCCCGGGCACGAGCCCCAGCAGCCGGAACACCCGGGCGCTCTCCGGATCCAGGGCCGCGTACGAGTGCCCGAACGCCACCCGCACCGACACCGACGGATCGTCCGCGAGTTCCAGCGCGTCGATCCGCACCCCGCTCCCGAGCCGCCCCGCGTGCTCCGCGAGCGACGCTCCCGGCATGTCGGCCACGTGCGCGGCGGTGATCCGCAGCGCGAGGGGCAGGTGTCCGCACAGCTCGGCGATCCGGGCCGCGGCGGTGGGTTCGGCGGCCACCCGGTCCGGCCCGAGGATCGCGCCGAGCAGCCGGACGGACTCCTCCGGTTCCAGGACGGACAGGTTGAGCCGGCGGGCCCCGTTGCGGGCGGTGAGGCCGGCGAGCCGGTCCCGGCTGGTGATCAGGGCGAGGCTGCCGGGGTCGGCGGGCAGCAGGGGGCGGACCTGGTCGGGGTGGCCGGCGTTGTCGAGGAGGATCAGGACCCGGCGGCCGGCCAGGCGGCTGTGGTACAGCGACGTGGCCTCCTCGACGTCGGTGGGGACGTTCTCGGGGGCGACGCCGAGCGCGCGGAGGAACCGGGACAGCGCGTCGAGCGGGGTGACCGGGGAGGCGGCGGAGTAGCCGTGCAGGTTGATGTGCAGTTGGCCGTCGGGGAAGTGGGCGCGGACGCGGTGGGCCCAGTACACGGCGAGGGCTGTTTTTCCCACCCCGCCGACGCCGGCGATGGTGTGCAGGACGACGGCCCGGCCGGAGCCGACCAGCGCGTCGGCGGGCGTGTCCGGCCCGGGGGAGGCGACCAGGGTGTCGAGGGTGGCGAGCTGGGCGGTGCGGCCGGTGAAGTCGGTGATCCGGGGCGGGAGCTGGGCGGGGGTGGGCCAGTCGGCGGGGGTCTCGCGGAGGACGGCGGCGTGGGTGCGGCGGAGTTCGGGGCCGGGGTCCAGGCCCAGGGTCTCGGCGAGGGCCGACCGGATCCGTTCGTAGCCGGCGAGGGCGCCCGCGCGGTCGCCGGTGCGGTGGGCGGCGCGGATCCGTAGTTCGGCGGCGCGTTCGCGGAGCGGGTGCCGGGCGGTGAGGGCGGCGAGTTCGGGGCCGAGGTCGCGGTGCCGGCCGCAGGCGAGGTCCGCCTCGATCCGGGCCTCGAGGGCCGACAGCAGCAGGTCGTCGAGGCCCGGCAGGAGTGCCCGGAGCCTGGTGGTGGCGTCGGCGCCGCACAGCGGGCCCCGGTCCAGGGCGAGGGCCTGGCGGAGCAGCCGGGACCGTTCGGTCGGGTCGGGGACGCCGACCGCGTGGTCGTGCAGGGCCCGGAGTCGGTGGACGTCGACGTCGGTGGCCTCGACCCGGTAGCCGCGCGGGTCGAGGGTGAGCGGGACCCCGCCGGTGGCCAGGGCGCCGCGGAGCCGGGAGACGTGCGCGTGCAGGGCGGAGCGGGGGTCGCGGGGCGGGGTGTCCGGCCAGAGGAGGGCGACGAGGCGGTCGGTGGGCACCGGGCCGGGGTGCAGCAGGAGGGCGGCGAGGAGCTGGCGTTCGCGGCGCTGTCCGATGTGGACCGGTTGGCCGGACCGCCGGGCCTCGATGGCACCCAGCAGCCGGAACTCCATGGCGCACACCCTACCGGCCGGGACGGATCCGACGCCCCACGATCAAGTGCGCGACCATGGGGGTACGGGTGGGGCAAGGATCGTCCACGCCGGTCGGCGCGGGGACCCCGGATGAGCGACGATGTGACCGGACAGGTGCCCGCCGGGCCGTTCCGCTGCGTGAGGGACACGCCCCCAGGAAGGAAGTGCGCGATGAACCCCGTCCTGTCGCTGGTACCCGTCGGGGAAAGGCCCGTGGTCGAGGCCGACGCGGCCCGGGTCGCGGCGGACAACCGGGAGTGGGCTCTCGCCCGGATCGGGGTCTCCGGGCCGAAGCTGTGCGACAACCTCGCCCTCACGGTGGCGGCCATCGCCCCCGGCCTCGGGGTGGAACGGCTCGAGCTCCTGGTCCGGTTCAGCCTGTGGACGTTCCTGTTCGACAACCGGATGGACGATCCGGCGGCGGATGTCGACGCGCTCCGGGCGGTGGAGGCGAGCGTGGGCCGGGCGCTGGCGGTATCCGGCCCTGACCGGGCGCTCCACGGTCCGGACGTCCCCGTCCGCCACGACGGGGACGTTCTCGTGGAGACGTTGGCGGACCTGGTCGCCGACCTGCGGGAACACGACCGCGGCGGTGTCGTCCTGCCCCGGCTGTCCGCCGCGCTGCGCGACGACGCGGCCGGCAGCCTGGCGCACGCGCTGCTGAGCCGGCGGGTCGCGGCCGGCGCGGAGCCCCGGCCGACGGTGCCGGAGTACCTGGAGTTCGCGAGCCGGAGCATCAACTACCGCAGCTTCGCACTCGCGCTGCTGCTGCTCCTGGGCGGCCGGTCGGCGGACACCCTCGACCGCCTCGGTCCGGCGCTGGGGGCGGCGTGCCGGGCGATCCGGCTGGCCAACGACCTGCGGTCCGTCGAGCGGCACCGGCGGGAGGGCACGCTGAACGCGCTGCTGCTGGCGGACCCCGGCGGCGCGCCGGTCACGCGCGAGGCGGTCGACGCGCGGGTGGACGAGCAGGTCCGGGTCCACGACGGGCTGGTGGGGGAGCTGGCCGACACCGGGGCGGGCGCGGCCCTGGTGAACAGTCTGCGGGTCTCCGTCGGGATGTACCGCCTGGGCCAGCTGCGCTAGGCGCCCCGCCCGGAGCTGGCCCCGTCCCGGAGTTGGGCGCCCGACCTGGAGCCGGGCGTCTCCGCGCGGAGGCCGACGCCCCCGCGCGGAGATCGGTGCCCCTCACCGGCGTGAGAGGCGCCGGCGGCTCAGAAGTCCTCGTCCAGGCTGACCGTGCCGCCGACCGCCGTCTGGTACGCGGTCACCCGGCGCTCGAAGAAGTTCGCCAGTTCCTGCACGTCCTGCAACGCCATGAACGGGAACGGGTTCGCCGACCCGTAGCGCGCCGGCAGCCCCAGCCTGGCGAGCCGCTGGTCGGCCACGTACTCCAGATAGGACCGCATGTCGGTGGCCGTCATTCCGGCCAGCCCGTCCCCGCACAGGTCCTCGGCGAACGCCAGCTCGGCCTCCACCGCCTCCTCCAGCATGAGGACGACCTGCTTGCCGAGGTCGTCGTCGAACAGGTCGGGCTCCTCGGCGCGGACCACGTCCACGACGGAGAACGCGAAGTCCATGTGCATGGACTCGTCCCGGAACACCCAGTTCGTGCCGGTGGCCAGGCCGTCGAGGAGGCCGCGGGAGCGCAGCCAGTAGACGTAGGCGAAGGCGCCGTAGAAGAACAGGCCCTCGATGCAGGCGGCGAAGCAGATCAGGTTGAGGAGGAACTTGCGCCGGTCGTCCTTCGTCCGCAGCTCCTGGAGATCGTGCAGGGAGTCGATCCACCGGAAGCAGAACTGCGCCTTCTCCCGGATCGAGGGGATGTGCTCGACGGCCGAGAACGCCTCCTCCCGGTCCTTGTCGTCGGGCAGGTACGTGTCCAGCAGCGTCAGGTAGAACTGGACGTGCACGGCCTCCTCGAACAGCTGCCGGGACAGGTACAGCCGGGCCTCGGGGGCGTTGATGTGCCTGTACAGGTTGAGGACCAGGTTGTTCGACACGATCGTGTCCCCGGTGGCGAAGAACGCGACGAGCCGGTTGACGAGGTGCCGCTCCCCGGCGGACAGCGAGGCGAGGTCGGGCAGGTCGCCGGTGAGGTCGACCTCCTCGACGGTCCAGGTGTTGCGGATGCCGCCCCGGTAGCGCTCGTAGAAGTCGGGGTAGCGCATCGGGCGCAGGGTCAGGTCCAGACCCGGGTTGAGCAGCATGCGGTGGTCCTTGTCCGAGGTGGGAGCGGCCGGCTGGCCGGAGGTGGCGGTGGCGGTCACTGGCACGCCTCGCAGATCTCGGGGTTCTCCAGGGAGCAGGCCACGGCGTCCGCGTCGGGCCCGATGGTCGGCACGCTGCTCACCGTCGTCTGCGCGATCCGGGTGGCCGGCCGCGACCGCAGGTAGTAGGTGGTCTTCAGCCCGGCGCGCCACGCGTAGGCGTACATCGAGGAGAGTTTTCCGATGGTCGGGGTGGCCATGAACAGGTTCAGCGACTGGGACTGGTCGATGAAGGGGGTGCGCGCGGCGGCCAGGTCGATCAGGGCCTTCTGCGGCACCTCCCACGCCGTGCGGTACAGCTCCTTGACGTCGACCGGCAGGTCCAGGTCCTGCACGGAGCCCTCGGCCCGCAGGATCGCCTCGCGCAGGGCGGGGGTCCACAGCCCACGGCCCATCAGATCCCTGATCAGGTACTTGTTGACCTGGAGGAACTCCCCGGACAACGTCTCGCGCTTGTACACGTTGGACACCGGCGGCTCGATGCACTCGGCGCAGCCGGCGATCGACGCGATGGTGGCGGTGGGCGCGATGGCGACCATCAGCGAGTTGCGCAGCCCGCTGCGGGCGACCCGGGTCCGGACGGCGTCCCAGTCGGCGGACGTGGCCGCGTTCCAGTGGTCGGGGTGCAGCACCCCGGCGGCGGCCCGGGTGTCGGCGTAGGTCGGGTGCGCGCCGTGCTTCTCGGCGAGCGCGGCGGACGTGTCGTAGGCGGCGAGGGCGATCCGCTCGGCGATCCGGGTGGACAGCGCGAGTGCCTCCGCCGAGTCGAACGGCAGCTTGAGCTGGAAGAACACGTCGGCCAGGCCCATGACGCCCAGGCCGATCGGCCGCCATTTCCGGTTGGTCTCGGCGGCCTCGGGGGTGGGGTAGTACGTGAGGTCGATGGTGCGGTCGAGGAACGTCACGGCGGTGCGGGCCGTGCGGTCCAGGGCGGCCCAGTCCATGCCGTCCGGGCCGCAGTGCGCGGCCAGGTTGATCGAGCCGAGGTTGCACACGGCCGTCTCGCCGTCGCTGGTGACCTCGAGGATCTCGGTGCACAGGTTGGACAGGTGCACCACGTTCTCGGGCTTCGCGGTCTGGTTGCAGGTCCGGTTGGCCTGGTCCTTGAACGTCATCCAGCCGTTGCCGGTCTGGGCGAGGGTGCGCATCATCCGGCCGTAGAGGTCGCGGGCGCTGATCTGCCGGACGGCCAGCCCGGCCTCCTCGGCGGCCCGGTAGGCGGTGTCGAAGGCGTCGCCCCACAGGTCGGTCAGCGTCGGCACCTCCTTCGGGTCGAACAGCGACCACGGGGCGTCGGCCTCGACCCGGCGCATGAACTCGTCCGGCACCCAGTTGGCGAGATGCAGGTTGTGGGTACGCCGGGCCTCGTCGCCGGTCGAGTCGCGCAGCTCCAGGAACTCCTCGACGTCGGCGTGCCAGGTCTCCAGGTACACGCAGGCGGCACCCTTGCGCCGGCCGCCCTGGTTGACGGCCGCCACGGACGAGTCGAAGGTGCGCAGCCAGGGCACGATGCCGTTGGAGTGCCCGTTGGTGCCCCGGATCAGGGAGCCGCGCGAGCGGACCCGCGACCAGGAGATGCCGATCCCGCCCGCGTACTTCGACAGGCGCGCGACCTGCGCGTACCGGTCGTAGATGGATTCGAGCTCGTCGCGGGGCGAGTCGAGCAGGAAGCAGCTGGACAGCTGGGGGCGGCGCGAGCCGGAGTTGAACAGGGTGGGGGAGCTGGGCAGGTAGGACAGGGTGCTCATCAGCGCGTAGAGCTCCCGGGCCTCGGCCACGGACTCGGCCAGCCCGCACGCGACCCGGAGGAAGAAGTGCTGCGGGGTCTCCAGGACCCGGCGGGTCTCGGGGTGCCGGAGCAGGTACCGGTCGTAGACGGTCCGCAGGCCGAAGTACTCGAACCGGTCGTCGGCCGCCGGGTCGATCACGGCGTCGAGCTCGTCGGCGTGCCGCTCGACGAACCCGGCGATCGTGTTGGCGAGCAGGCCGGCGGCGTGGCTGGCGGCCACCGACCCGGAGAAGGAGGTCACGCCCTCGGTGGCGGCCTCGGCGGCGATGTGCGTGGCGAGCAGCCGGGCGGCGAGCCGCGAGTACGCCGGCTCCTCGGCGACCAGGGCGGCGGCCATCTCGATGGCCCGGATCCGCAGCTCTGCCTCCGTCGCGCCCGGCCACGGGTTGGGTACCACCCGGCCGGGGTCGACCCCTGCGAGGCCCTCGGCGGCCCTGGAAACTGCCTCGGCCGGCGTGTTCAGCACTGCGGTCATCGCTCTCCCACCCGAAAAGACGAGGACTCCGGGGCAGGCGGCGACGGCGGCACGCACGGGGCCGCTGTCCGCCGGGGCCCGCCCACGAGGCCCGGGACATGCGCGCACGGCTCCCGTGCGCGCGTCATTGGCAGGTCTTCGGACTCGTGGGCATGGTCCTCGCGCCTACTGGCCGTCGCTTCCCGGATCGCTCCAGTGCTCGATGACGGCGGTCGTTCCCACTTACCGCTGCGGGGCAGTCCCGGAGTCGCACCGGGTTCCCTCTTGCCGCACGTCCCCTGGCGGGGTTGTGCACCAACAACGGCATGACACTACATCTAGTGGAACGCGCCATGCAAAGACACAGAGTGTTGGGGTGTCGTGTCGCATGGTGCCAGGGCGAGGTCGGACGGCGTGTCGACACGCGCAGGCCGGGCGCGTCCCGCCGGGCGGTCGCGCGCGGCGCCGGGTGACGGCGCGGGCCGGGCCGCGGGACTCCTCCGGTCGGGGCTGAGGCCCGAGCCGGCCGGCGCCCGCGGACCTCCTCCGGGCGTGCCGGGCCGCCAGAGCGCCGTCCTGCGATGGGCACCCTTGACATCGGATCTCTTCGACCCGGCATTGTCCACTGAGGCCGAAATCTCCCGGTAACCTCCCGTTGACATCGACGGTTATCATCGCCACTATAGCGTGGTCATCGGATCTCTCCCCGGAGGCCGTCATGCGGTTCAGATCGGTCCTGGCGCTCCTGAGCGCCCTCTCCCTCACCCTCGTCCTGCTCGCCGCCGCCCCCGCGCACGCCGCGCCCGGCGACAACCACGCCCCCGACGACCCGTTCAGCTCCGCCCGCACCCAGTGGTGGCGGACGGACCACTTCGGGATGTTCATCCACTTCGGCCTGTACAGCGCGTACCGGGGCGAGTACACCCGGTCGAATGGCACGGTGTGTCGCGACGCCGAGTGGATCAGGCGCACCTGCGCGATCCCGTGGAACGAGTACGAGGCGAAGGCCGCCACGTTCAACCCGACCGGGTTCGACGCGAACGCGGTGGTCGGCGCGGCGAAGAACGGCGGGCAGAAGTACATCGTGATCACGGCCAAGCACCACGACGGCTTCGCGATGTGGCCCACCGCCGTCAACACCTGGAACATCCACGACCGCAGCCCGTTCCAGCGCGACATCCTGGCCGAGCTGGCCACGGCCGCCCGCGCCCAGGGCGTCAAGCTCGGGTTCTACTACTCGATCTGGGACTGGCACGACCCCGACGCCCAGCCGGGCAGCGCCAACTACCAGGCCTACCTGACCCGGATGAAGGCCCAGCTGCGGGAACTCCTCACCAACTACGGCGACATTGCGGAGCTGTGGTTCGACGGCGAGTGGGAGGCCCCGTGGACCGCCGCGGAGGGCACGAAGCTGGAGGAGTACGTCCGGGGGCTGTCGCCGAACACGATCGTCAACAACCGGGTCGGTACCCGCCGGGTCAACGACGGCGACTTCGGCACCCCCGAGCAGGAGATCCCGGCGACCCCGACCGACGCCCAGCTCTGGGAGTCGTGCATGACGATCAACGGCACCTGGGGGTTCGCTGCCTGGGACACGAACTTCAAGTCCACCACCCAGCTGACCCGCAACCTGGTCGGCATCGCGGCGAGCAGCGGGAACTACCTGCTCAACGTCGGCCCGGACGAGCGGGGCGTCATCCCGCAGACCTCGGTCGACCGGCTCAGGGGCATGGGCGACTGGCTCGCCGCCAACGGCCCGGCCGTGTACGGCGCGAGCTACACCGGCCTGGTCTCCAAGCCCTCCTGGGGCGTCGTCAGCCGCAACGGCGACAAGCTCTACGCCTCGGTGTACACCTGGCCGACCGGCGGCGCGGCGCTGCACCTGAGCGCCCTGGCCCCGTTCGGGGTGACCGGCGCGAAGATCCGCAGAACCGGGGCGGCCGTGCCGGTGACCGCCGCCGGGGACGGCTTCGACCTGCGGCCCACCGGGGCGGCCCCGGACCCGATCGCCACGGTGATCGAGCTGGACATCACCCCGCAGGCCGCCGCGCCGGTCGGCACGGGCACCGGGCTCACCGCGCAGTTCTGGGCGAACAGCACCTTCAGCGGTACGCCGGCCGTGACCCGGGTCGACAGGGGCGTCAACTACAACTGGCGCGAGGACGGCTCCCCGGCGCCCGGCATCCCCACGGACACCTTCTCCGGCCGGTGGACCGGGTTCGTCGAGCCCCGGTTCAGCGAGAAGTACACCTTCGCCACGTTGTCCGACGACACGGTGAAGCTGTGGGTCGACGGGCAGCTGCTCGTGAACAACACCACCCCGCACGGGGCGACCGTGGACAAGGGGAGTATCACGCTCACGGCCGGGCAGCGGTACGCGATCACGATGGAGCACACGGAGAACGGCGGCGAGGCGACCGCGAAACTGCTGTGGTCCAGCCCGAACACGCCGCAGCAGATCGTGCCGGCGAGCCAGCTCCATCCGACGGGTACGGGGCCGACGGTGCTCAACGACAACGCGCCCGGCGTGGCGTACACCGGCGGGTGGAGTGTCAGCTCGGGGCGCACGTACGCCGCCGACTACCAGGCCGACGTGCACTACACGACCACCAACGGCGACGCGGTGTCGTACACGTTCACGGGGACCGGGGTGGACTTCCGCACCGAGAAGTACGGCGACCAGGGGCTGGTCGACTTCTACCTCGACGGGGTGCTCGCGGCCACCGTGGACACCACGAACCCGACCCGGCTGTCCCAACAGGTCGTGTACTCCCGGCGGAACCTGGCCCCGGGCGCCCATACGCTCCGGGCGGTGAAACGCTCGGGCACGTACATGCTGGTTGACCGGATCGACGTCTTCGGCTGACCCGGCGCGGGAGGGGCGGGCCTCGGACCTGCCCCTCCTGGTGCCGACCCCCAAAAGCCAGTAACGCAGCGTAAAAAATGATGCACTTGGTGTTCATGTATTTGTTCTCGCGATGGACGGTGGCACCTACCTAGCGTGATGCACGCCACCCCCATGCTCGCCCATACCGGGAGGTCCATCGTGGAACGTCGCACTCTCCTCCGCACCGCCGTCGTCGGCGGCGGCGCTGTCGCCTTCTCCGGAGCCCTGTGGAGCTCCGCCGCGCACGCCGCGCCCGCGCAGAACGCCCCCGGCCCCTACGGCGCGCTCGGGGCCGCCGACGCCAACGGCATCCAGCTGCCCGCCGGCTTCACCAGCCGGGTCGTGGCCCGCTCGGGCCAGACGGTGTCCGGCACGTCCTACACCTGGCACAACGCCCCCGACGGCGGCGCGGTCTTCGCCGACGGCACGGGGTGGATCTACGTGTCCAACTCGGAGATCAACCCGGGCGGCGGCGCGTCGGCCCTCAGGTTCAACTCCAGCGCGACGATCACCGGCGCCTACTCGGTGCTGTCCGGCACCCGGCAGAACTGTGCCGGCGGCAAGATGCCGTGGAACAAGTGGCTGTCGTGTGAGGAGGTCAGCCTCGGCTTCGTGTACGAGACCGACCCGTGGGGCGGCGCGGCGGTGCAGCGGCCGGCGCTCGGCAGGTTCAAGCACGAGGCCGCGGCGGCCGACCCGGTCCGGCAGGCCATCTACCTGACCGAGGACGAGACCAACGGCTGCCTGTACCGGTTCCTGCCGAACAGCTGGGGCAACCTGGCCTCGGGCACGCTCCAGGTCCTGGTCGCCGGCACCGCGACGTCCGGCACCTTCACCTGGGCGAACATCCCCGACCCGGACGGCTCGCCGACCGCCACCCGCAGCCAGGTCTCCGGCGCGAAGAAGTTCAACGGCGGCGAGGGCTGCCACTACGCCAACGACCAGGTCTGGTTCACCACCAAGGGCGACAACCGGGTGTGGCAGCTCAACCTGCTGTCGGGCACCTACGAGCTGGCCTACGACGACGGCCTGGTCAACCCCGGGCCCGCCCCGCTGACCGGGGTCGACAACGTCACCGGCTCGACGTTCGGCGACCTGTACGTGGCCGAGGACGGCGGGAACCTGGAGATCTGCGTGATCACGCCGGACGACACGGTGTCGGTGTTCCTGCGGGTCAACGGGCAGAGCTCGTCGGAGCTCACCGGTCCGGCGTTCACGCCGGCGGGCAACCGGATGTACTTCTCCTCGCAGCGCGGCACGAGCGGCTCCAGCTCCGGGGGCATCACGTATGAGATCACGGGTCCGTTCCGCACCTGATGGGACCCGCTGAGGACGAATCTGGACGGCGCATCGCGGGGAGCCGCAGGGCGCTGCCCTAGCAGCTCCCCGCGATGCTTGCCAGATTCACCCTCAGCGGGCCACTGCGCCTTAGATCAAGAGCCGCAGATCAAGAGCCTTTCCCGGGATGGGTACTCGGCGTGTTGGGGGAAAGACCCCGGCGAGTCGTGAATGGCTCCACTCAGGGTAGGCTCACCATTACTCTAGGTAAGATGCCTCCGGGGCAATGTGGGGCATCGACTACGCCGAGTGACGGGGGAGAGTCGGTGGCGGGAACGCGGGGGGCTGCCTTCGGCGCGGCCGGCTGGGCGCGGGTGCGCGCGCTGCTGCCGGCCCGCGCCGACCTCGCCGCGATGCGCCGCCAACCGCGCCGGGACGTGCTCGCCGGCCTGACCGTCGCCGTCGTGGCCCTGCCCCTCGCGCTGGGCTTCGGGGTGTCCTCGGGGCTCGGCGCGGCCGCGGGCCTGGCCACCGCGATCGTCGCCGGGATCCTCGCCGCCCTGTTCGGCGGCTCGCACCTGCAGGTCTCCGGGCCGACCGGCGCGATGACCGTGGTCCTCGTCCCGATCGTGCACCAGTTCGGCCCCGGCGGGGTGCTCACCGTCGGGGTGCTCGCCGGGCTCGCGCTGGTCGGGCTGGCCCTGGCCCGCGCCGGCCGGTTCGCGCGCTACGTGCCCGCCCCCGTCGTCGAGGGCTTCACGGTCGGGATCGCCGCCGTGATCTTCCTGCAGCAGGTGCCCGCCGCGCTCGGGGTCCGCGCCTCGCACCAGGAGACCGTGGCCGTAGGGGCGTGGCACGCGCTACAGGCCTTCCTCGACCGGCCACACTGGCCGACCCTGGGGATCGCGGCGTTCGTCGTGGTCGTGATGCTCGTCGGGGGCCGGTGGCGGCCCGGGGTGCCGTTCTCGCTGCTCGCGGTCGGCGCGGCCACCCTCTACGTCCAGGTCGCCGGGACCGACGTGGCCCGGATCGGGGCGCTGCCGTCGACGCTGCCCGCGCCGTCGCTGGCCTTCTTCGACCCCTCGGCGGTACCGGCGCTGCTGACCGCCGCCGGGGCCGTCGCCGCCCTCGCCGCGCTGGAGAGCCTGTTGTCGGCGACCGTGGCCGACGGGATGACGGTCGGCTCCCGGCACGACCCGGACCGCGAACTCTTCGGCCAGGGCGTCGCGAACCTCGTCACCCCGCTCTTCGGCGGCCTGCCCAACAGCGGGGTCATCGCCCGGACCGCGCTCAACGTCCGGTTCGGGGCCCGCTCCCGGCTGGCCGCCGTCACCCACGCCGCCGCGCTCGCCCTGATCATGCTGGCCGCCGCCCCGCTCGTCGCGCACATCCCCCTCGCCGCCCTCGCCGGGGTCCTGCTGGCCACCGCGATCCGGATGGTCGAGGTCGGCTCGCTGGCCGTCCTGGCCCGGTCCACCAAGGCCGACGCCCTGATCATGGCCCTGACCGCCGTGGCCACCCTCGCGCTCGACCTCGTCTCCGCCGTCGGGATCGGCCTCGTCGTCGCCTGCCTGCTCGCGATCAGCGCCATCGCCCGCGCCGTCCGGGTCGAACAGGTGCCCCTCGACCTGTCCGACCGGGACCGCGAACTGCTCGCCGAACACATCGTCACGTACCGGCTCGACGGCCCGCTGTTCTTCGCCGCCGCGCACCGGTGCCTGACGGAACTGTCCGAGGTGCCCGACGTCCGGGTGCTGATCCTCCAACTGTCGCGGGTCACGACGGTGGACGGCACCGGCGCCCGGGTACTCCGCGACGCCGTCGAGCGCCTCGAACGCCTCGGGATCGCCGTGTACGTGTCCGGCATCGACGCCGCGCACTCCCGGGCGCTGGAGTCGACGGGGGTGCTGGCCCGGTTGCGGGTGGCGGGGCGGGTGTTCGACACGACCCCCGAGGCGGTGGCGGCGGCGCGGGGGTATCTGCACCGGGCGGGGATGCTCGACCTCGACGCCGCCTGACCCCGGGCCCGCCATGACATCGTCGGACGTGGATGCTGTCCGATCGCGGGCCCCTCGTCCGGCGCGCGTGCCGGGGCCGGAATGTCGGCCCGGCACCCCCGTGGGCCGCGCTGGTCGGGAGTGTCCCGTGGGCGCTCTCTTGGCGGCCGAACCCCTGTGATCTTTTACCTCACCTGAGCCCACAAGTTTCGTACTAGTGTGCGATAGTCGAGGGGAGCGGAGAACTTCGTACCCCCGGTGAGCTGGGTGTTTGTTGTTGGGGGTGTGCAGGGTGGGCGGAGCCGTCGCAGTGCCCCGGGGGGACGGTCCCGGCGCCGACCCCCGACGTGCGGTGGTGACCGAATTGTTGCGTTCACCGGCCCTGGCCGGCGCGGTGCGGACCGCGACCACGGCCCCCGACGCGGACGGCGGGTCCGGCGCGCGGACACTCCCGGTGACGGCCCGGTGCGCGGCCCTGCTGCCCGGCGGCCTGCGCCGGGGGAGCACCGTGTCGGTCACCGGCTCGACCGGTCTCCTGATCGAACTCCTCGCCGGGGCGTCGGCGGCCGGCGCCTGGTGCGCGGTGATCGGCCTCCCCGGCCTCAGCGCCCTCGCCGCCGCCGACGCCGGGGTGGTCCTCGACCGCCTCGCCCTGGTGCCCCGGCCGGGCGCGAGCTGGCCCGAGGCCGTCTCCGCGCTGCTCGACGGGTTCGACGTGGTGGTGGCGGCCCCGGGCGGGGCGGTGCCGGCGCGGCTGGCCGGCCGGCTGGCGGCCCGGGCCCGGCAGCGCGGCGGGGTGCTGATCGGCTACGGGGCGACCCCGTGGCCGGGGGCCGACCTGGTCCTGGAACCGGAGGGGTCCGCGTGGCACGGGCTGCGGCCCGGTCGGGGGCGGCTGCGGTACCGGGAACTGACCGTCACGGCGCGGGGCCCCGGGCGTCCGGTGCGGGCGACCCTGCGGCTGGGCCAGAAAACCGATCCGACGGGTACCGGCGCGCGCCCGACCGCTGTCCGCCCGGTGCCCTGGACCGGCCCGGGCGCCGGGCGGGAGCCGGGCGGCCCCGGCCTCAGGGCGGTGGGCTAGGTGCGGGCCATGGTGGTGTGGTGCCCCGACTGGCCGGTCACCGCCGCCTGCCGGGCCACCGACACCGACGTGCACTCCCCGGTCGCGGTCCTCCGCCTCAACCGGATCGTGCACTGCACCCCGGCCGCCCGGGCGGCCGGCGTGCGCCCCGGGCAGCGCAAACGCGACGCCCAGGCGCTGTGCCCGGACATGGTGCTCTTCGAGCAGGACCCGGCCCGCGACGCGATCGCGTTCGAGCCGGTCGTCGCCGCGCTGGAGGACCTCGCCGCCGGGGTGGAGGTGCTGCGGCCCGGGTCGTGCGCGCTGGCCGCCCGGGGGCCCGCAGGCTGGTACGGGGGCGAGGAGCGGGCCGGCGAGACCATCGTCGACAAGCTCGCGCTCGCCTGCGACGTGGAGGCCCAGGTCGGGATCGCCGACGGGGTGCACGCGGCGGCCCTGGCGGCCCTGACCGGCGCGATCGTGCCGCCCGGCGACAGCGCCCGGTTCCTCACCGGCCTCGACGTCGGGCTGCTCGGCCGGCCCGAGCTGGTCGGGCTGCTCCGCCGGCTGGGCATCACGACCCTGGGGGCGTTCGCGGACCTGCCGGCCGGGGACGTGGGCGCGCGGTTCGGCGCCGACGGGGCCCTCGCGCACGCCCTGGCCTCGGGGCGCGACGAACGGCTGCTCGCGCCGCGTACCCCGCCGCTGGGGTTGGAGGTCGGGCAGGTCTTCGACGAGCCGTTGGAGCGGGTCGACGCCGCCGCGTTCGCCGCCCGGGCCCTCGCGGAGAACCTTCAGGACCTCCTCACCGGGTACGGCCTGGCCTGCACCCGCCTCGTCATCGAGGCCACCACCACCTCCGGGGTCGACCTGCGCCGGGTGTGGCGGCACGACGCCCTGCTCCGGGCCGCCGACGTGTCCGACCGGCTGCGCTGGCAGCTCGACGGCTGGCTGACCCACACCGCCCGGCGCGGCGGGGAGCCCTCCGGCATCGCGCGGCTGCGCCTGGTCCCCGAGGGGATCGTCACCGCCGGGGCCCTGCAACCGGGGCTGTGGGGCGGGGAGGGCGACGACCGGGAGCGCGCGTACCGGGCCGCCGCCCGGCTCCAGGGGCTGCTCGGCCCCGAGGCGGTGGTGGCCCCCGTCCTCGACGGCGGACGCGACCCGGGCGAGCGGGTCCGGCTGGTCCCGTGGGGGGACGAGCGCGGCTCCGTACGGCCCACGGACCGGCCCTGGCCCGGGGCGCTGCCGGCCCCCTACCCCTCCACCGTGTACCCCTCGCCGCCGGCCGTCCGGCTGTTCGACGACGCGGGCCGGCCGGTGACCGTCACCGGCCGGGCCGAGCTGAGCGCGCCCCCGGCCCGGATCGTGTTCGAGGGCGGGGCGGCGGCCGGGGTGCTCGCCTGGGCCGGGCCGCTGCCGGCCGACGACCGGTGGTGGGGCGGCTCCGACGTCGCGCGCCGGCACGCGAGGCTGCAGCTGCTGCTCGCCGCCGACCGGGCGGTGCTGGTGTCCTGCTCGGCGGGCACCTGGCGCCTGGAGGCCGACTATGACTGACCCGTCAGACACAACGGACGCGTCAAGCCCGGCTGGTCCGGGGCGTCGGGCCGGCCGGGGACCAGCCCCGGGGAAGCCCGCCGCGCCCGGCGAGCGGCTGACCGACCAGCGCTGGGGCGGTCGGGCCCCGCACACCTGGAGCGAGCTGCGCGACCTGATGGCCGCCCCACTGAGCACCGGCCCCGGGACACCGGCCCCCGGCCCGGCCCGGCCCCTCCGCCCGGCCCCGACCGCCCCCGCGCCGGAACCCGCCGGACCCGGTGACTACGCCGAGCTGCACGCGCACTCCCACTTCTCCTTCCTCGACGGCGCCTCCTCCCCGGAGGACCTGGTCGCCGAGGCCCTCCGCCTGGGCCTGTCCGCCCTGGCCCTCACCGACCACGACGGCATGTACGGCGTCGTCCGGTTCAACGAGGCCGCCCGGGCCGCCGGCCTGCCCACGGTGTTCGGCGCGGAACTCTCCCTGGACCTGCCCGCGACCGTGGCCGGGGTACCCGACCCGGGCGGCAGCCACCTGCTCCTGCTGGCCCGGGGCACCGAGGGCTACGCCCGGCTGTCGGCGGCGATCGGCACGGCCCAGCTCCGGGGCGGGGAGAAGGGCCGGCCCGTCTACGACCTGGAGGAACTGGCCGCCGACGTGCGCGGCCACGTGCTGGTACTCACCGGCTGCCGGAAGGGCGCGGTCCGCCGGGCACTGGAGGCGGGCGGGGCGGAGGCGGCGCGCGGGGAACTGGAGACGCTCGTCCGCCTCTTCGGTCACGACAGTGTCGAGGTGGAGCTGACCGACCACGGCTACCTGGAGGACTCCGACCGCAACGACGCCCTCGCCGGCCTGGCCCGGGAGCTGGGCCTGGGGCTGGTGGCCACCAACGCCGTGCACTACGCCCGGCCCTCGGGGCACCGGCTGGCCCAGCTGGTCGCGGCGGTCCGGGCCCGGCGTTCGCTGGACGAGATGGACGGCTGGCTGCCGCCCGCGCCCACCGCGCACCTGCGGTCGGCGGCGGAGATGCGCGCCCGGTTCGCGGCCTGGCCGGACGCGGTGACCCGGACCGCGCCGATCGCCGCCGAGCTGGCCTTCGACCTGAAACTGGTCGCCCCGGACCTGCCGCCGTTCCCGGTGCCGGCGGGGGAGACCGAGAACTCCCACCTCCGCGAGCTGGCGCTGGAGGGCCTGGCCCGCCGCTACCGTCCCGACGACGAGGCGGCCCGCGACCAGCTCGACTACGAACTCGGCATCATCGAGGAGCTGGGCTATCCGGGGTACTTCCTCATCGTCTGGGACATCGTGCGGTTCTGCGAGCGGAAGAACATCCTGGTGCAGGGCCGGGGCTCGGCGGCCAACTCGGTGGTCTGCTACACCCTGGGCATCACCAAGGCCGACCCGATCGGGTACGGGCTGCTGTTCGAGCGCTTCCTCAGCGACGTGCGGGTCGGGCCGCCCGACATCGACCTCGACATCGAGAACGGCCGGCGCGAGGAGGTCATCCAGTACCTCTTCGACAAGCACGGCCGGACGCACACCGCGCAGGTCGCCAACGTCATCACCTACCGGCGGCGCTCGGCGATCCGGGACGCCGCCCGCGCGCTGGGCTACTCGCCCGGCCAGGCCGACGCGTGGACGGCCGGCCAGGGCCACCGGGGCGGTCCGCTGCCGGAGGACCTGCCCGCCGAGGTGGCCACGCACGCCGGACAGCTGCTCGGCGCGCCCCGGCACCTGGGCATCCACTCCGGCGGGATGGTGATCTGCGACCGGCCGGTCATCGAGGTCGTACCCGTCGAATGGGCCCGGATGGAGAACCGCACGGTGCTCCAGTGGGACAAGGACGACTGCGCGGCGACGGGGCTGGTGAAGTTCGACCTGCTGGGGCTCGGCATGCTCACCGCCCTGCACCACGCCGTGGACCTGGTCCGCGACCACCACGGCGGCGCGACCGTGGACCTGGCGGCGCTCCCGCCGGACGACCAGGAGATCTACGCGATGATCCGGGCCGGCGACTCGATCGGCCTGTTCCAGGTGGAGAGCCGCGCGCAGATCCAGCTCGCCCCCCGGCTGAAGCCGAAGGTGTTCTACGACCTGGTGGTGCAGATCGCCCTGGTCCGGCCGGGCCCGATCCAGGGCGGGGCCGTGCACCCCTACATCCGCCGGGCCAACAAGCAGGAGGCGGTCACCTACCCGCATCCGCTGATGGAGAAGGCCCTGACCCGCACCCTGGGCGTGCCCCTCTTCCAGGAGCAGATGATGCAGCTCGCCGTGGACTGCGCGAACTTCACCGCCTCCGAGGCCGACCAGCTCCGCCAGGCCATGGGCTCCAAGCGCTCGCACGCCCGGATGCGCGAACTCCGCGCCCGGCTCTACGCGGGCCTGGCGGAGAACGGCATCACCGGGGACATGGCCGACGACCTGTACCGGCGGCTGGAGGCGTTCGCCGGCTACGGCTTCCCCGAGTCGCACTCCCTGAGCTTCGCCTTCATCGTGTACGCGTCCGCGCACCTCAAGCGCTGGTACCCGGCCGCGTTCACGGCGGCCCTGATCCGGTCCCAGCCGATGGGCTTCTACTCGACGAACAGCCTGATCGGCGACGCCCGCCGGCACGGGGTGCCGATCCTCGGCGTGGACGTCAACGCCAGCGCGGCGGTCACGGGGCTGGAGGGGACGGGCGGCCGCGCGCCGGTGGCCGCCCCGCCCCGGACCTGGGGGGCCGGCGGGCCGGCGGTGCGCCTCGGGCTGGACCAGGTCCGGGGGATCGGGGCCGGGGTGGCGGAGCGGATCGCGGCCGGGCAGCCGTACGCGGGGATGGCGGATCTGGCCCGGCGGGCGGGGCTCACCGAACAGCAGCTCGGCAACCTGGCGACGGCCGGGGCGTTCGCGGGCCTGGGGCTGGACCGGCGCCGGGCACTGTGGACGGCCGGCGCGGCGGCCCGCGACACCCCCGACCGGCTGCCCGGCACGGTGCTGGGCACCCACGCGCCGACCCTGCCCGGGATGAGCGAGGCCGAGTTGGCCGCCGCGGACCTGTGGGCCACCGGCAGCTCGCCGGACAGCCACCCGGTGGAGTTCCTCCGGGAGTGGTTGCGGGCCCGGGGCGCGGTGCCGGTCAGCGCGCTGGGGCGGATCCCCGACGGTCAGCGCGTCCTGGTCGGCGGGATCGTGACCCACCGGCAGGCCCCGGAGACCGCCGGGGGGATCGTGTTCGTCAACCTGGAGGACGAGACCGGCCAGGCGAACGTGATCTGTACGCCGGGACTGCTGCGGCGCTACGCCCGGATCGCGCGCACCGCGCCGGCCCTGCTCGTCCGGGGCCGGTTGCAGAACGTCGACGGGTCACTCGGCCTGGCCGCCGATCAACTCACCGTTCTGAATGTCCCGACCGCGCCCCGGTCCCGGGATTTTCGCTGATCCGACTGCCCTGAGCCATACGCCGTCCTGGATTTCCCCCGCTGCTACCACCCTTAAATCGTACACCAGTTCGAAGGTTTGACAGGGTGCCGTTCGGCCGGGATGTGGCCTCGGATAGGGGACATCCGCAAAGCCCGCATCGGAAACTTTGCGCGCTTGCGACGTCGAGTTCACCCGCCGCATGTCTGGCGTGCGCCCCGATCGGCAGCGGCGGCCACCGCCCGTGCACAGCCTGTACCCGTACCGATGAATCAGGGGGGTGTGGGGTGAGCTTGTCGCGCTTCGTGTTCCTGGCGATGCCCGGCGACCGGGGGGAAGAGCCCACACCCGACGGGGTCGCGTGGATGCTGATCTCCCCGAACAACCGGCCGCTGGGCCGCAGTTGGCGGTTGTACGACACGTACGCCGCGTGCAGTGCCGCGGTGTCCGAACTGCGGGTCGGGTACGACCGGATCCGCTCGCACGCCGCCGTCGCCGACACCCACGGCCACTGGGCCTGGCGGATCGACCTCGACGGATCCCCGGTGGCGGGTTCGACCCGTTCGTACCTGCGGATCCGCGAGTGCGGCTACAACCTGGAGTGTTTTCTCACGGCCACCCCCGTCGCCCGGGTCGTCGAGGGCGCGCGCAGCGTCCGGGGCGGCCGGTGGCGGGCCGACGACGAGGCGAGGAAGTCGACGCGGTGACCACGGTCGAGATGCCGGCGGCGGACGTCGCACCCGACGCGCCCCGGAAGATCAGCGAGCGCCCGGCGGCGTCCGACCGGGTGTTCCGGGCGTTGCTGCGGGGCACCGGGGCCACGGTACTGGTCATCATGGCCCTGGTCGGGATCTTCCTGTCCTACCGGGCGAGCGAGGCGCTGCGCAGTGCCGGCTGGCGGTTCCTGACCACCGAGACCTGGGAACCCGACGCGGGCCGGTTCGGGATCGCGGCCGTGCTGGTCGGCACGGTGCTCATCGCCGCGGTGGCGATCATCGTGGCGCTGCCACTGGCCGTGGGCACGGCCCTGTACATCTCCGAGTACTCGGCGCCCTGGATCCGGCGGACCCTGATCACCCTCGTGGACCTGATGGCCGCCGTACCCAGCGTCGCCTACGGCCTGTGGGGCTTCTTCATGCTCCAGCCGCACGTCATCGGACTGGCCCGGTGGATCTCCACCTACTTCGGCTGGATCCCGCTGTTCGACGTGCCCGGGGCCGACCCGACGGACCCGCTGTCGACGGCGACCGTGTACACCTCGTCCACGTTCGTCGCCGGGATCGTCGTGGCCCTGATGATCGCGCCGGTGATGTGCTCGATCATGCGCGAGGTGTTCAACCAGGCCCCGGTGGGGGAGCGGGAGGGCGCCTACGCCCTCGGCGCGACCCGGTGGGGCATGATCCGCACGGTCGTCCTGCCGTACGGCCGGGGCGGCATCATCGGCGGCACGATGCTCGGCCTCGGCCGCGCCCTGGGCGAGACGATCGCCGTGTTCCTCATCATCTCCCCGGTGTTCGCCATCCAGCCGCACATCCTGCGCAGCGGGGCCAACTCCGTGTCCTCCCTGATCGCCCTGCGCTACGGAGAGGCGAGCCCGCTGGGCACCTCGGCGCTGATGGCGGCCGGGCTCACCCTGTTCCTGATGACGCTGGTCATCAACTTCGTCGCCTCCTCGATCATCACCCGCAGCCGTTCCGGAGCCAGCAGTGACGCCTGAGCCGACGACCCCACAGCAGCGCCGGGTCCTGGGCGGGGCGCGGCGCACCGACCTGTACGCCCTCCTGGGGGCCGGTGCCGCGGCGCTCGGCCTCACCGCCCTGCTCTACACCCAGTTCACCCCCTTCGACGGGGCCCTCGGCTTCGTCGTGATCGCCTACGTGGCCTTCCTGGTGTTCTACGGCCTGCTGGTCTCCCTCGAGGAGAACGGCCCCGCCGTCCGGGACCGGCTCGCCGCCGTGGTCGTGCGCAGCCTCGGGTACCTGCTGTTCCTGGCCCTGTTCCTCGTGGTCGCCTTCATCCTGTGGGAGGGGCACCGGGCGTACCTGCACCTCAACTTCTTCACCACCGACATGGCCAAGGCCGGGCCGCTGGACCCGCTGACCGTCGGCGGGATCTCGCACGCCGCGATCGGCACCCTCGAACAGATCGGCATCGCCCTGGCGCTGACCGTGCCGCTCGGCCTGGGCTGCGCGGTGTTCCTCGGCGAGACCCGGGGCCGGTTCGCGAAACTGGTCCGCACCCTGACCGAGGCGATGACGGCACTGCCCTCGATCGTCGCCGGCCTCTTCGTGTACGCGATGCTCATCATCGGCCTCGGCCTGCACAAGTCCGGGTTCGCCGCCTCGGTGGCGCTGAGCGTCATGATGCTGCCGATCATCATCCGGGCCGCCGACGTGGTGCTCCGGCTCGTGCCGGGCACCCTGCGCGAGGCGTCCCTGGCCCTCGGCGCGTCGCAGTGGCGCACCGTGTGGCACGTGGTGCTGCCGACCGCCCGGTCGGGGCTGACCACCTCCGTCATCCTCGGCACGGCGCGCGGCGTCGGGGAGACCTCCCCGGTGCTGCTCACCGCCGGGATGGCGTTCGCCGTCAACGCCAACCCGTTCGACGGGCCGCAGGTGTCCCTGCCGTTGCAGACCTTCTCCGCCGTCAAGTCGCCGATGCCCGACATGATCGCCCGCGGCTTCGGCACGGCCGCCGTGCTGATGTTCCTGGTCGTCGTGCTCTTCATCGTGGCCCGGATCGTCGGTGGGCGGCCCGCCGGCCGGCTGACCCGGGGCCAGCAACGCCGCCGGGCCCGGGCCTCGGCGCGCGACGTCATCCGCTTCAACGGTCGCCACCAGACGATCGCCGTGGTGCCGGGTTCCCGCGCACCCTCTGGACCGTGAGGAAATGGTTATGTTCAGGCGCCTGCTCGTCGTCCTGCTGCTCGCCTCGGCCGCGTTGACCGGGGCCACCCCGGCCGACGCCGCCCCCGTGTTCGTGCCGGTCACCGGCGTCGGCTCCTCGTGGAGCGCCAACGCGATCCACCAGTGGCGCCGCAACGTCGACCAGTACGGCATGACGATCAACTACGAGGACCCCGGCTCCACCGAGGGCCGCAACCAGTTCCGGCTCGGCAAGGCCGACTTCGGCGTGTCGGAGATCCCGTACGGGCTCAACGACGCGGGCACCGGCAGCGCCGACCCGCCGCCGCCGCGCGGGTTCGCGTACATGCCGATCGTCGCCGGCGGCACGTCGTTCATGTACAACCTGAAGATCGGCAACAACCGGGTGACGAACCTGCGGTTGTCGGGCGAGAACGTGGTCAAGATCTTCACCGGGGTGATCACCTCCTGGGACGACAAGGCCATCAGGGTGGACAACCCGCAGCTCGCCCTGCCCGCCCGCAAGATCGTTCCGGTGTACCGGTCCGACGGCTCCGGCACCACGGCCCAGTTCACGCTGTGGATGAGCAAGGAGTACCCGGCACTGTGGAACGACTACTGCCGCCGCTCCGGCCGCAACACCCCGTGCGGGCTCACCTCCTCCTACCCGGCCCCGGCCAACTTCGGCGTCGGTAAGGCCAACTCGACCGGCGTGGCCAGCTTCGTGAAGCAGAGCTCGTCGGAGGGCGCGATCACCTACGTCGAGTACTCCTACGCGGTCAACAACAACTTCCCCGTCGCCAAGGTGCTCAACAAGGGCGGCTACTACGTCGAGCCCACCGCCAAGGCCGTCGCCGTCGCGCTCACATACGCCGGCATCGACAAGACCCCGGGGCCGAACTACCTGACCCAGCAGCTCGACGAGGTCTACCGCAACGACGACAAACGCACGTACCCGCTGTCCTCGTACTCCTACATGATCCTGCCGACGAGGCTGGAGTACGGCATCACGGAGAACAAGGGCTACACGATCGCGGCGTTCAGCTACTACTTCCTCTGCGAGGGCCAGCAACAGGCCGACTCCCTGGGCTACTCGCCGCTGCCGATCAACCTGGTCAAGGCAGGGCTGGAACAGGTGACCCAGGTGCCGGGCGCGGCGCGCAACGACATCGTGCTGTCCAAGTGCAACAACCCGACCTTCTCGCCGGACGGTACGAACACCCTGGCCAAGAACGCCCCGAACCCGCCCGAGTGCGACCACGTCGGCACGGTCCAGTGCGCGACCGGCACCGGCGGCGCGAAGGCCCCGACGCCGGTCACCCGGGGCGGCGGCACGGCGGGCGGCACCGGGTCGGCGGCACCCGGCGCGCCGGGCGGCTCCGGCGCACCGGGCGCCGCCGACGGGGCGGGCGGCGCGGGCGGGGGCGGCGACACGAACGTGGCCGGCTCCGCCGGGGACGTCAACGCCATCCCGGTGTCCCTGGAGGCCGACGGCGGCTGGCGGCTGCGGCACACCATGATGGTGCTCGCCGGGGTGCTCCTCCTCATGGTCATCGTCGGACCCCCGCTGCTGGCCCGCCGGATCCAGGACGGCTCGTCGTGAGCCGCCGCAGGTGGATCGCCATGGCCGTCGTCCTCGGCCTCGTGTTCACCGGCCCGCCGGCCGAGGCGCAGTCCCCGCCGACCTGGGACTTCGACCAGCTCACCGACTCGGCCGTCGTCGCGCACGGCCGCAAGGGCGCGCACGACGACTACACGGCCCTGGAGGTCACGGTCGCGCAGACCCGGGGCCTGACCAACCAGGGCCTGTCGGTCACGTGGAAGGGCGGCAAGCCGACCTCCCCGGACGGGTTCGGCGCCAACTACCTCCAGCTGATGCAGTGCTGGGGGCCGGACCCGACCGCGGCCGACTTCCGGCAGACCTGCCAGTTCGGCGCGGGCAAGACCGCCGCCGGCAACCAGCCCGGCGCGGCCACGGCGCACCGCGACCTGGTGACCGGGATCGACCCGCTGGAACGCACCGACGCCAGGGCCGTGCCGTTCCGGTCCCAGCTCACCGGCGAGGTCACCCCCGACGGCGGCGCCGCGCACCCGTTCCCGAACCGGCCCGGCACGAACATCCCGGTCGACTCCACCGACCTGGTCGCGCCGTACTTCGACCTGTACAGCTCCAACGAGGTGCCCTACGCGCTCACCTCCGGCGACGGCACCGGCCGGGTCATCTTCGAGACCCAGACCGCCGTGCAGGCCCCGCACCTCGGCTGCGGCAAACCGCGCACGACCGGCGGGCCCGTGGAACCGTGCTGGCTCGTCGTCGTCCCGCGCGGGGAGCACGACGCGGACGGCGCGTACCAGGACGGCTCCGGCGCCAAGGTGGACGGCAGCCCGCTGTCGGCCACCTTCTTCGCCGACGCGATCGTGATCCGCCTCGACTTCGCCCCCGTGTCGGGCCTGTGCCCGATCGGCCGGTCCGAACGGCGCACCGTCGGCACCGAGATGGTCAGCGACGCGATCACGTCCTGGCAGCCGGCGCTGTGCCAGGGCGGCGGCGCGGTCTACGGGTACTCCCAGACCGGCGACTCCGACGCCCGCCGCCAGGTGCAGCTGACCGGGCCGGGCGCGCCGGGGCTGGCGTTCACGGCCGACCCGGTGCTGCCGGCGGAGGACGCCCCGCCGATCCTGCACGCGCCCGTCGCACTGTCCAGTGTGGTCATCGCGTTCAACATCGACACCCAGCTCGACATCGCCACCCCCGAACAGGGCACCGCCCTGCGCGAACTGAAGCTGACACCCCGGCTGGTGGCGAAGCTGCTGACCCACTCCTACAAGCGGGACGTGCCCGGGGGCAGCCAGGGCGGCACCCCGGAGGTGCCGATCACGCACGTCAAGGACAACCAGGTGAACCTGCGCCAGGACCCCGAGTTCCTGGAGCTGAACCCGAAGTTCGCGCCGTTCGTGCGCAAGGCCGCCCCCGACGGGCTGATGGTGGCCCTCGGCGACGCGGCGGCGGCCCGCGAGGTGTGGCGGTGGATCCTCGCCGACCCGGAGGCCAGGGCGTGGCTCGACGGGCAGCCGGACGCCACGAGGATGGTCGTCAACAAGTACTTCGCCAACGAGCTCAAGGGCGGCGCCCCGGAGAACTACCCCAACCCGGACCCGTCCTGCTACCGGGCCACCCCGGACGTGCCGGTCCCCGGCTTCTGCATGCAGGACTACCGGCCCTACCTGGGCAGCATGCACCAGACGGCCACCCAGACCCTGCGCGCCGACGCCAAGGCCAAGAACGGCGAGTGGGACCCGAACAAGATCCCGCCCGCGTTCAAGGCCAACCCGCCGCAGTCGCCCGGCGTCCGGTTCGCGATGTCGATCACGGACTCCGCGTCGGCCTCCCGGTTCGGCCTGTACCCGGCGAGCCTGCGCAACCGCAACGGCGAGTTCGTGCCCCCGACGTCGGAGGCGATGCTCGCCGGCTACGGGGCGATGGTGCCCAGCCCGGTGGCCGGCGTGCTGGCCGTGGACCCGCAGCGCAAGGCCGCCGGCGCGTACCCGCTGACGATGTTGACCTATGCCGCCGCCGACACCACCGAGGACGCCGCGGCGCGCAAGGACTACGCGGCCCTGGTCCGCTACGCCGCCGGCCCCGGCCAGGTCGCCGGGCGGACCCGCGGCCAGCTCCCGGCCGGTTACGTGCCTCTGCCCGAGCCGCTGCGCAAGCAGGCCCTGGAGATGGCCGACAAGCTGGAGAAGTGGGTGAACGCGGGCGAACCCGCCGCGCCGGGGGAGACCCCGCAGGGGACGCCGGGCGGGTCCACCGCGGGCGGCGGCACCCCGAACCGGGGCGCCACCCCGCCCGCGGCCGTGGTGCCCGCCCCGTCGCTGGGCGCGAAGACCCCGGTACCCGCCGCGTCGGTCACCAAGGGCGTGCCCGTGGGGGTCCTGCGGTTCGTCTGGTTCGCGGTGCTCGGGGTCGGTCTGTTCGGCGCGTTGTCCGGTCCGACCCTGTTGCGCTGGGAAAACCGTCGACGGAGGGGCCAGTGAATTCATTCGGCCTACATGTTGGCGAAGCGGCCCGACCACCGGTCGGGGAAACGATGATCGCGGCTCTTGCCCCTGTGAACGAGGAGTACCTGTGAAGATCATTGGAAGGGTGCTGGGCGTCAGCCTCGGTGCGGCCGCTCTGGCCCTCGCCGTCGTGGCCAGCCCGGCCGCCGCCGAGCCGAACCCGGTGGGCGACTACCGCCAGCTGGCCGGCGTCGGCTCCGACACCACCCAGGACGCGCTCAACGGCCTGGGCGAGGTGGTCAAGGACGGCTCCAACAACAAGGTCATCGCGTCCTACGACGCGCGCCCGCTGAACACCACCATCAAGACCAGGGCGACGGGCTGCGAGTTCAAGCGCCCCGACGGCTCGGGTGCCGGCCGGACCGCGCTGCGCGCCTCCAACGGCGAGAGCGGCGGCGTCTACCAGGGTGTCAACGTCGCGGGCTGCGTCGACTTCGCCCGCTCGTCGAGCTACGGCGGCGCGACCCCGACCGAGACC
This sequence comes from Longispora urticae, assembly GCF_053902585.1. NCBI lineage: Bacteria > Bacillati > Actinomycetota > Actinomycetes > Micromonosporales > Micromonosporaceae > Longispora > Longispora urticae. The sequence goes on along the minus strand of NZ_JAQZSH010000023.1, from coordinate 146,022 downwards.
GGCGCGTACAGCTACATCTCCTTCGGCGTCGACGCGGTCACCTACGCGATCAACGCGGACAGCGACCTGCCGTCCAGCCTCACCTACGTGCAGCTCCAGCGCATCTACCGCTGCCTGACCACCAACGTGGGCGGTACCCCGGTCACCCCGCTGCTCATGCAGTCGGGTTCGGGCACCCGCTCGTTCTGGCTGTCGAAGATGGGCGTCACCGAGGCCGACATCGCCGCCGGTGACTACCCGTGCCTGAACACCCTGAACAACACGATCCAGGAGCACGACGGCACGATCGTCAACGGCCACAACGACTATCTGCTGCCGTTCTCGGTGGGCCAGTACATCGCGCAGGGCAACTCCTCGGCGATCGCGGCCCAGACCGGCGTCACCGTCGCCGACCGGCGCGGCCAGGCCATCCTCGGCCGGGTCAACAACATCGCGCCGGTCACGGGCGGCGTGCTCAACGTGGGCTTCCGTCCCGAGCTGGTCCGCGACGTGTACAACGTCGTCCCGACCGCCAAGCTCGGCGACCCGACCATCGCGGCGACGTTCGTCGGCGCGAACTCCAAGGTCTGCCAGGCCAAGTCGAGCATCGAGCTGTTCGGCTTCGGCTACCGCTCGACGTTCGCGGACCTGCTCCACCAGGGCTGCGGCGACACCCGGCTCAAGGCCAACAGCTAGTTGACGGCAACCGGTGGTGGCGCGGCCCGCGTGGTCGCGCCACCACTGTCGACGAAAGGCGTGCGCGCATGAAAGCCCTGATCACCCTCGGCGCGGCTCTGGCGGTACTGGCTCCGGCCGGTCCTGCCCAGGCCGCGCCTCTCGGCACTCTGGCCATCACCCCGGCCACCGGTTCCGTCGACGCGGTGTTCGCCGGCGTGCGCACCTCCGCGGCCTGCCCGGCCGGGTACGGCACCAACGCCGCGATCAAGGTGGGGAAGGCGGGCGGGCCGTACAACAACCTGCACAAGGTCGGCTCCGCGGGCGGGTACGACCGGGCGCCGTTCACCCTCGACGCGAACCGGTCCCTGCGCGCCGCTCAGGCCGGCGAGGACGGCGAGTACCAGGTCGTCGTGCTGTGCACCAGCGAGTCCCAGGGCGACCACCCGGACCTGTTCGTCGCCGGGATCACCGTGACCGGCGGCACCTGGAAGAGCACCGGCGGCGGCGCGCCGGGTGGCCCCTCCCAGCAGGTGAACGCCGAGGTCACCGGACCGACGCCCACCGTCGCCGCGACCCCGACCCGCGCGGGCGGCCCGCTGCCCACCACGGGCGTCTCGCTCGGCACGCTCCTCCCCGCCGGTCTCGTCCTGCTCGGGGCCGGGGCCGGGGCCGTGTGGATGGTCCGCCGCCGGCGCGCGGCATGAACAGGGCCGCCATCGCCCTGCCCGGGGCGGCGTTGAGCCTGCTCGGCGTCGTGTCCCTCGGCTTCGCCGCGCAGGTGGCCGGGTTGTCGCACGTCCGGTACGAGCGGACCCAGCAGACCGCGTACGCCGACCTCCGGGGCGCCCTGGCCACCGCGACCGCCCCGGTGGGCCAGCTCGACCAGCACGGCCGCCTGTACCAGCCCGGCACCGCCATCGCGGTCCTGGAGGTGCCGTCGCTCGACCTGCGCCAGGTCGTCTTCGAGGGCACCGCCTCCGGGGTGCTGGAGGACGGCCCCGGCCACCGGCGGGACACCGTGTACCCCGGCCAGGCCGGCACGAGCGTCCTGATGGGCCGGCGGTCCAGCTACGGCGCGCCGTTCCGCGACCTGGACATGCTCGCCAGCGGGGCCGAGATCGTCGTGACCACCGGCCAGGGCCGGCACACCTACCGGGTGCTGGGCGTCCGCCGCACCGGCGACCTGGAACCGCCCCCGGCCGCCACGGGCCGCCTCGTGCTGGTCACGGCGGACGGGCAGCCGTTCCTGCCGAACAACCTGATCCAGGTCGACGCGGACCTGGTCTCCGAGGCGCAGCCGATCGGGGCCCGCCCGCTGACCGCCGCCGCGCTGCCCGCCGCCGAGCGGGCCCTGGCCGTCGACTCCGGCGCGTGGACCCCGCTGCTGCTGTGGGGGCAGGCCCTCACGATCGCGGCGTTCGCCCTGTCCTGGGCGCGGATCCGCTGGGGCCGGCGCCAGGCGTGGCTCGTCGGCGTACCCGTCCTCGGCGCGCTCGGTCTGACCGTCGCGGACCAGGTGGTCCGCCTCCTCCCCAACCTCCTCTAAGGACTGTCGATGACCGCTGTGATGGACGCAGTCACCTCGCTCGCCACGCTGGAGGCGCGCGCCGTGTCCGCCTGGTTCGGCGACCACCAGGTGCTCGACCGGGTGTCGTTGACGATGCCGGCCGGCCAGGTCACCGCCCTGATCGGGCCGTCGGGCTGCGGGAAGTCCACCTTCCTGCGCATCCTCAACCGGATGCACGAGCTCGTGCCCGACGCGTCCCTGGCCGGGGAGGTGTTCCTCGACGACGAGGACCTCTACGACCAGTCCCGCCGGATCACCGACGCGCGCCGGCAGATCGGCATGGTGTTCCAGCGGCCCAACCCGTTCCCCGCGATGTCCATCTACGACAACGTGGTGGCGGGCCTGAAACTGATCGCGGCCAAGGTGTCGCGGGCCGAGAAGGACCGGCTCGTCGAGGAGTGCCTGACGAAGGCCGGGCTGTGGAAGGAGGTCCGCGACCGGTTGCGCCAGCCCGGCGGCGGACTGTCCGGCGGCCAGCAGCAGCGGCTCTGCATCGCCCGCGCGCTCGCGGTGCGCCCCCGGGTGCTCCTGATGGACGAGCCCTGTTCCGCGCTGGACCCGACGTCGACCCGCCGGATCGAGGAGACCATCACCGAACTGGGCTCCGAGGTCACCATCGTCATCGTCACGCACAACATGCAGCAGGCCGCCCGGGTGTCCGACCAGTGCGCGTTCTTCCTCGCCGAGGCGGGCACCCCCGGGCTGATCGTCGAGCACGGGACGACGGCCGCGATGTTCGACAGCCCCGTCGACCCGCGCACCCATGACTACGTACATGGGCGTTTTGGCTAGGCGGTGTCACCGCGAGTTTCCCTGGCGCATGTCCGGCGTAGACGTTGGCCTGCATGCGCCGCCACCACCGGTGATGAACCTGACCGTAGGCACAGATCGTTTCGGATCTGTTCCGTTCTGAGGAGATGATTGATGAAGGGTACTCAGTCCCTGTTCGCGCGGGGGGCGGCCCTCGCGGCTGCCACGGTCCTCGCCAGCGCCGCGGCGCTCGCGCTGGCCGCGCCGGCTCAGGCGGCCCCGCTGGGCACGCTGACGCTGTCGCAGACGAGCGGCGACGTGGCCACCAACCCCATGTTCGCGGGGGCTACCACGTCGACCGCCTGCCCGACGGGTTACGGCACCAACGCGACCATCAAGGTCGGCAAGGTCGGCGGTCCGTACAACAACCTGAACAAGGTCGGCTCCGCGGGCGGGTACGACACGGCTCCGTTCACGATCGGCGCCAACCGGTCCTTCACCACCTCCAACGGTGGCGTCGCGCCGACCCCGGGTGACTACCAGGTCGTCCTGGTGTGCACCAGCGAGACCCAGGGTGACCACCCGGACCTGTTCGTCACGGACATCACCGTCACCGGTGCGAACTGGGCGGTCAAGTCCACGGCTCCGGCCCAGGACACCACCACCGCGTTCGGCATCGCGCCGGCCGGCCCGGTCGCCCAGGGCTCGAACGTGACCTTCACGGCCACGGTCACCCCGGCCGCCGCCGCCGGTTCCGTCGAGTTCCGTCGGGGCGCGAACGTGGTCGGCACCGGCACCGTCTCCAACGGTGTCGCGACCCTCACCACCAACACGCTGCCGATCGGCACCCACTCCCTGACCGCCGCGTTCGTCCCGGCGAACGCCGCGGCCTTCAAGCCGTCGGTCTCCTCGGCGCAGACGTACCAGGTCACCGCCCCGAGCGGCAGCATCAACAAGCCGCAGACCATCACGGCCGACATCGCGCCGGGCGCCTTCTCCCTGGAGCTGGCCGGCAACGCCGTCACCCTGGCCGGCGGCACCGTCGGTGGCACCGCCACCGGCGCGCTGAACCAGGCGACGGTCGTCGACCTGCGGGGCACCAACGCCGGCTGGAACCTGGTCGGCCAGGTGGAGGACTTCACCGGCGCTGCCGGCACCTTCGGTGCCGACAACCTCGGCTGGACCCCCTCCGCCTCCAAGGTGAGCGGCTCGGGCGCGGTTGTCGCCGGTTCCGTCTCCCCGAACGGTCTCGGCACCGCCAAGACCCTCTGCAAGGCCGTCGCGGCCAGCAGCGCCGGCACCTTCAAGTGCGGCGCGAACCTGAGCCTCAACATCCCGGACACCACCGCTCCGGGCAGCTACAGCGCGACCCTCACCCTGACCCTGGCCTAGGGATCTGGGGGCGGAGGGGTCCTTTCGGGGCCCCTCCGCCATTCTCTCGTTCTCCGGAGTGCCGCCATGAAACGCTTCCTGATTCTTTGTGTACTCGCGCTGCTCGCGGTGTTCGTCCCCGCGCCCGCGCACGCCGCCGAGGAGCTGCGGTGGGCGGTGCAGCCCTCCACCGAGAACGGCCCCAACGGCCGGGGTGCCTTCGAGTACAAGGCCGCGCCGGGGCACCAGATCCTCGACTACGTGGGGATCAGCAACCTCAGCTCCCAGGACCTGACCCTCTCCGTGTACGCCACGGACGCGTTCACCGCCACCGACGGCGCGTACGGCCTGCTGCCGGCCAGCCAGAAGGCCCAGGACCTGGGCAGTTGGACGGACCTGACGCCGAGGCAGTACACGATCGCGGTCGGCAAGCGGGTCGACATCCCGTTCCGGCTGACCGTCCCGGCCAATGTCACGCCCGGGGACCACGCGGGCGGCATCATCGCCTCGGTCAGCCAGGTGCAGACCGGCGCGGACGGCAAGAAGGTCAACGTCGACAAGCGGGTCGCCGCCCGGGTGTACGTCCGCGTGGAGGGCCCGGTGCGGCCGTACACGGAGGTCACCTCGGTCAAGGTGGAGTACGACAACCCGTGGAACCCGTTCGCGGGCGGCGACATGACCGTCACGTACTGGCTGCGCAACTCCGGCAACGTCCGGGTCTCCGGCGCCGCGAACGTCCGGGCCCGCGCGCCGCTGGGCGTCGGGCTCGGCGAGACGGGGGACGCGGCCGTACCGGAGATGCTGCCCGGGGCGGAGATCGCCGTGACCCGGAAGATCAGCGGGGTCGCGCCGCTGGGTCGGCTGACCGCGCTGGTGACGTTCAACCCGAAGAGCGCGGACGGCCGGTTGGCGGTGGCCACCGGGTCGGGGTCGGTGTGGGCGCCGCCGTGGCTGCCGCTGGGCGGGCTCGTCCTCGCCGTGGGGCTGGTCCTCGCCGTCAAGCTGGTCCGCCGTCGCCGTCGCGCCCTGGTGACCCGCGCCGCCGCCCTCGCGTAGCCCCCGGCGGACCGGCGGGAATACCGCGCACCGGCGGGAGTACCGGCGCTTGTGGCCCCGGACGGGCGGTCACAGCGGTCAGGTACCCGACAAAGATCACTCGTTGTGTTTTTGATAGCACTGAGTGACGATCACCCGGAGATGTCCGAGAAGGACTGTCGGTTTTTTCACTGACGGTAGTGGACAGTGTGTGGCAGGATCCCCCGGACACTGTCATGGGGATCACGCTGGGGGAAAGACACATGAACGACGCACTGTTCCGCTGCCGGGCCTACGTCGCGGGCGAGTTCGTCGACGCCGAGCTGCACGCCGACCGGCTCGTCCTCGGTGGACGCACGCTGCCCGTCGCGGAGATGTCCGCCCCGACGACGCAGGAGCTGGGGCTGCTCACCACGGTGACGGTGACGGTCGCCGACGACCGGGTCGAGTTCGACGCGTGGCAGGACGAGGCGGAGCGGCTGTGCGAGGCGCTGGCGTCCCTGACCTCGGTCAACGCCTGACGCCACAGGGTCCGTGACCGGCCCGTGCCGGCCCGGGTCAGCGCGGGTCGGCCGCGTCGAGCCTGGCCGACGCCGCCGCGTACTTCAACCGCAGCCGCGCCTGGGTCGCCTCGTCGAGATGGCTCAGCCGCTCCGGGCTCGAGTTGTGCGCGATGTCCGCCCGCTTGATCAGGATCGCGTCCCGGGTGGTGACGAGCCGGCCCAGGTACTCCTCCTGGGTCTCCTCGGGCCGGCGGCTCATCGCGTCCACCAGCACCACCACCTCACGAGCCACGCCGAGCCCGACGAGTTCGTCCAGCGTGACGTCCACGTCCTCGACGGAGTCGTGCAGCAGGGCCGCCATCTGCTGGACGAGCGTCCCGCCGTTCTCCGCGGTCATCCGGGCCACCGCCCGACAGTGCTCGATGTACGGCGCCCCGCTCTTGTCGACGTGCCGTCGGTGCAGGGTGGTGGCCATGGCGTCGATGGCCTCCAGTGACTCCCACTGCCTCATCGACGTCTCCCTAGTTCCGGCTGCATGACTCATGCCTACCACTTCCCGCCGGCTGGGACAGCCGGAGTGCCCCGCCGTCCCGCCCCGGGTGTCCGGAGTCACCCCCGGGCCGCCGTGCCCGGGGACGGCCGGCGCTCCGGGCCCGCCCGCGTGACCGGCTACCCCAGCCACGCCGCGGCCCGTACCCCCCCGACCTCGCGCCCCCCACCCAGGATCCGCACCCGGCAGATCTCGTCGACCACGTCCCCGCCGACCCCGAGCCCGGCGAGCACGGCCCCGAGCACCGGCCGCACGGCCCGCTGCGCCCCGTCGTCGACCTTGACCGCGAACGCCCGCCCGTCCGGCAGCGCCCCGACCTGCACCGCCTCGGCCCCGACCTTCGTCAGCAGCCCCGGCACGGCGCGCATCAGCCGGGTGTCGAGCCGCGCCTCGCCGGCCACGTACTCCGGGAAGGCCCGCATCGCGTCCGCCACCCGCCGCACGGGGGAGTCGGCGGAGGACAGCACCGCCGTCCGGTACAGCCGGGCCAGCCCCGTCAGGCTGATCGCGTGCACGGGCGCCCCGCAGCCGTCGGTGGCGGTCCACGCGACGGGCTCCCCGGCCCCGTCGGCGAGGGTGTCGCGGGCGAGCACCTGGAGCGGATGGTCGGGCGCGAGGTAGCTGTCCAGGGGCCAGCCGTTCACCGCGCAGGCCACCAGCATGGCGGCGTGCTTGCCGGAGCAGTTCATCAGCAGCGGGCTGGCCTCGCCGCCGGCCCGCAGATGCGCGTGCTCGCGCTCGTAGGGCAGGTCGGCGGGGGTACGCAGCAGGTCGGCGGACAGCCCCGCGCTGGCCAGGATCTCCCGTACCCCGGCGACGTGGAAGTCCTCGCCGGAGTGCGAGGCGGCCGACAGCGCGGTGAGGTGGCCGGGCAGGTCGACCCCCGCGGCGGCGACGGCGGCGGCCTGGGCGAGCTTGGCGCAGGACCGGGGGAGCATGGGGGTGCGCGCGTCGCCGTACTCGGCGGCGACCGTGCCGTCGGCCGCCAGGATCACCAGCGAGCCCCGGTGCCGGCCCTCGACGAACCCGGACCGCACGACCTCGGCGAGCACCACCGGCTCGACCGGCGCCCCGGGCACCGGCGCGGCGGAGGCCACCGGAGCGGCGGTCGTCGCCGGTGCGGCGGTGAGCAGGGACCCGGTGGGCACGTTGGCCCCGGGGGCGGCGGGGAACGAGTGGTCGGTCTGCCCCGGCGCGGCCGGGCCGTGCTCGGTGCCCGTGGACGGCGTGGCGTGGCGCGGCGAGGTCTGCATGTGCGCGAGTTTCCGGCCCGGCCCCGACCCGGCACAAGACAACCCGGATCCAGCACGGATCAGACGGCGCTCACCGAATCGGGTGCGGAACCGCCCGCCCCGCCCGTATCGTCGTCGTCATGGATTCCGCGACCAGGCTCGACGCCATCGACTGGGCCATCCTCGAACGCCTCCAGTCCGACGCGACCATCCAGAACAAGGACCTCGCCGCCCAGGTCGGCATCGCCCCCTCCACCTGCCTGGACCGGGTCCGCCGCCTCCGCGACCGCCAGGTCATCGTCGGCTACCACGCCGAGGTCTCGCCGGAGGCGGTCGGCCTCGCGGTGCAGGCGATCCTCGCGGTCCAGGTCCGCCCGCACACCCGCGAGGTGTTCGCCCGGTTCGTGGACTTCGCCCTCGACGTCCCCGAGGTCCGGGCCCTGTTCCACGTGAGCGGCGAGGCGGACTTCCTGGTGCACGTGGCCTGCGTCGACACCCGCCACCTCCAGCAGCTGGTCCTCGACGAGGTGCAGACCCGCAAGGAGGTGGTCGCGGTGCACAGCTCGATCGTCTACGAGCAGGTCCGCAAGGACGCCCTCCGCCCGCCGGACCCGGTCCGCACCCCGTCGCTGATCACCCCGCGCGCCCAGGCCCGCCGCCGCAAACCCTGAGAACCACGACCAGAGGGTTACGGTGGCGCCCGACCCGGCGCGCATCGGTCCGCCGGGCCGGCCGGCGCGTGCGGGCCCGCCTGCCGGCGTCCCCCGGGAACCCGGCGGGGCTGCCCGGCCCGCCCCACCGGACATCCGGCACCCGGGTCGGCCCGCCCGTCAGCCGGGCATCCGGCACCCGGGTCGTCCCGGGGTGACCCGTCAGCCGTACGCCTGGAGGAACGCCCCGTAGAACACGCCCAGCGCGGTCAGCACGCCCAGCCCGGCGACCAGCCAGAACCGGACCACGATGTTCACCTCGCTCCACCCCACCAGCTCGAAGTGGTGGTGCAGCGGCGACAGCCGGAAGATCCGCCGGCCGGTGGTCCGGAACGAGATCACCTGGAGCACGACCGACATCGTGATGATGACGAACAGCGCGGCCAGGATCGGGGTGAGCAGCACGGTGCGGGTGGCCATCGCCATGCCGCCGATCAGGCCGCCCAGGCCCAGCGCGCCGGTGTCGCCCATGATGATCCGGGCCGGCGAGGTGTTCCACCACAGGAAGCCGAGCAGCGCCCCGGCCGCGGCGGCGCCCACCATCGCGATCTCCAGCGGGTCCCGGGTCGAGTAGCAGTACGCACCCGCCTGGCTGGCCGGGTAGTCGGGGCACCAGTGCCGGTACTGCCAGAACGCCATCATCGTGTACGCCATCAGCACCAGGATCGACGCGCCCGTGGCCAGGCCGTCCAGCCCGTCCGTCAGGTTCACCGCGTTGCTCATCGACATGATCACGAAGACGAAGACGACGATCGCGAACACCTGCCCGGTCCGCAGCCAGTCGATGTCCCGCACCAACGACAGGTACTCGCTGCCCACGGTCATCGTGTACCCGTTCACGGTGCGCGGGAAGCCCAGCGCCACCCAGCCGAGGCCGCCCCCGACCAGTACCTGGCCGATGAGTTTGCCCTTCTTGCTCAGGCCCTTCGGGTTCTTCTGCCGGACCTTGATCCAGTCGTCGAGGAACCCGACCACGCCACAGCAGACCAGCAGCCCCAGCAGCACCACCCCGGTCACGGTCACGCCGGCGCTCCGGGTGGCCGTGGCCGGCATGGTGGCCAGCACCCCGTGCCCGACCGCGTAGGCGGCCACCGTCGCCACGATGAAGACCACCCCGCCCATCGTCGGCATCCCCTGCTTGCCGGTGTGGGTCGCGGCGCCCAGCGACCGGATCGGCTGACCGGCCCGCAACGCCCGGAGCAGCCGGGCCGCCAACGGCGTGATCAACAGGGACAGCACGAAGGCGACGAACGCCGCGGCGATGACAGCCCGCACAGGCCGGCTCCGTTTCTGGGCAGGGGTCCCTGTGCCCCCGTGACACAGGGACCCGTTGTGTCCCCAGCCAACGGGACAGCGCGCCGAACACCCATTGTTTTAGGCTGAGGCGAATCCTGATCGGCCGGAGGTCGCATGTCACAGATACGGTTCGAGGTCGCCGACCTCGCCGAGATCCGGTTCTGCGTCTCCCCGATCTGGGAGACGGTCACCAGCCTCTGGGCGCTGGCCGACCCGTCCCGGCACGCCTGCCACCTGCCCTGGATCCGCTGGGCACGCACCGTCGCGGCCCGGCCCTCCCTCGCCCCGCACGTGGACCTGCTGACCGCGTTCGCCCGCCCCAAGGCCCCCCTGCCCGACTTCCTCGTCCCGCCGCCCGGCGACCCACTCGTGGAACTCGCCGACGAACTCGCGGCCGTCCGCGCCACCCCACCCGAGATCGTCGCCGTCGACATCCTCAGCACCCACCGCCCCGCCGCCCCCCTGCACCCGCTCGCCCGGGCCGCCGCCACCGACCCGGCCCACTGGCTGCCCCGGATCGCCGACGCCGTCGACGCCTGGTGGCGGGCCGCCATCCTGCCGCACTGGCCCCGGATGCGGGCATTGTTGGAGGCCGACATCGGGCACCGGTCCCGGCAGTTCGCCGAGGGTGGGCCCCGGCTGCTGTTCGACACACTGCACCCCAGCACCAGCTGGGCCGGCGACCGGCTGCTCGTGGAGGACGCGTTCCGGATCGACGTGGCCGTCGCCGGTTCCGGGTTGCCGCTGCGGCCCAGCCTGTTCCTCGACCACCGGGTGATGCTGACCCAGTCGGACTGGAATCCGCCGTCGGCCATCTATCCGGCGCGGGCCGTGGGGACGCTGTGGGAGTCGTCCGGGCAGCGTCGGCCGCAGTCGCTGGCCCGGCTTCTCGGTGCCAATCGGGCGCGGTTGCTCGCGTTGACCGCCACGCCGGTGACCACGACCGCGCTGGCCGCCCGGACCGGGTTGACCCCCGGGAGTGTGTCGCAGCATCTGGCCGTTCTGCATCAGGCCGGGTTGCTCAGTCGGCACCGGTATGGGCGGGAGGTGCGGTACACGCACACCGAGTTGGGTGGACAGTTGCTCGCGCCGCCCGGGCCGGCGGCCCTCGACCTGGTTCCGCCCGAGTGACCGCGGTCGCCGGACCTGATCGGCCTGCCAGGAGCCCTGACCCGAACCGGACGCGCCACCGCCCCATGCACGTGCTGCGTCGTGACAATGCCCGGCGCATCGGATGCCTCACCGTCTGAAAGGGACCCCATGACCACCTACACGCAGCGCGAACTGGAGTTGATCGCGGAGACGACCACGCGGCTGAACTCGGGCGAACGGGTCGACGACACGATCACGTACCTGAAGGAAGCCGGCCTCGACATGACGGACAGCATGCTTGTGCTGACCGAGACTAAGTTGATCTCCGCAGCGGAGGCGAAGCACGCTGTGTTCCGGCACCCCGCGTGGGTGGTCGAGCGCACGGCTGCGGTCGAACTGCACAGGGTGCTCATCGAGGCTATCGACGAGCACCCTGAGGATGGTCCGTATGTTCGGGATCTCGCGGGCTGAGGCGGTGACGGTCGCCAAAATCATCCTGATGGTACTGGGTGTGGAGGTTCTGTCCGCGACGCAGGTGATGTGCGTCGTCCGGTGCTTGCAGGGGGATCTGGTCTGTGGGCAGCGGCTTCGTGCCGTCGGTCACGATGGTGAGGACGTGCCGTCGGCGGGCCCGCTCACCGTCGCCGGCATGTGGAGGTACGAGATAGCCGTGGACCTCGTTGACGCGCCACACTCGGCCAAGGTTCTCCTCACGGGCACCCTGGGCGAGGGTGGCTCGGGGGTTCGTCTTGTCGGAGCGTCGCTTCCTTCCCGCGAGGCGGCAGGCGCGGCGGCCCAGGGTGCCGGGGTGGCCATCCGGGCTGTGCCACAGGACACCTCGCCGGCAGAATCTCATGTTTGGTTCACTACGTCATAGTTGACGATCTATGTCCATATCATCTGTGACCTACGTCGCAGGTCATCTTGGTCGATGTGAAACGGGTCTTGTCGGGGTGTCGGGGTCTCCGTAATGTCCAGCCCGCTGGTGTTGCGGGTTCGATACATACGGGGGTTCGGCGTGCGGCGTTTGTCGCTTGTGGCTGTCTTGTCCACAGTGTTGGTCGGCAGTCTACTGTCGGGGGTGCCCGCGTTGGCGGCCCCCGGAACGGGTGCGGATGCGCCGGATGTGTCGTTGGCGCCGTCGTCGCCGTTCCCGTTGAAGCCTGTGGCTCCGGGTGCGCCGATGACGTACGCGACCGGGGACACGCCTGTGACCTGGCCGGCGCCGGGTTCGGCGGTTGTGGAGCTGGGCACGGCCTCGTCCTTGCGGAAGACCGCGCCCGCCGCTCTAGTGAAGGCCGGGTCCCTGCCGGTGCGCCTCGGGACGGCGGCCTCGACGTCCGCCGCTGCGGCCCCCGCTGACGACGAGAAGGGTCTGCGGTCGGCCGCGGCCGCGGCGCCGTCGCAGGTGTTGGCGGAGATCGTGGACCGGAGCAAGGTCTCGCAGGTGGTGTCGAGTGGCACGGGTCTGCGGGTGACGCGTGCCGACGGAGGTACGACGCCGGGTCGGGTGCGGGTCGAGTTGGACTATTCGGGGTTCTCGGAGGCGTTCGGCGGGAACTACGGTTCGCGGCTGGTCCTGGTCGAGTTGCCGGCGTGTGTGCTGGTGACTCCGGAGCGCAGGGAGTGCCAGACGCAGACCCCGGTGTTGGGGGCGACCAACAACGCGGTGTCGAGGACGGTGTCGGCGGATGTGGACGCGGCTCCGGTGGACACGGCCGAGCCGCGGGCGCGTTCGATGGCCGTTCCTGCCAGTGTCGGGGTCTCCGCTCCGGTGTATGCGTTGGCGTCGGCGCCTGGTGGGCCTGCGGGGGACTTCTCGAAGTCGTCGTTGGGGGAGTCGTCGTCGTGGACGGCTGGTGACTCTGGTGGTGGTTTCTCGTGGTCGTATCCGTTGAAGACGCCGCAGGCGCCGGCGGGTCCGCAGCCGGCGTTGAGTTTGTCGTACTCGTCGGCGGCGATCGACGGGATGACGAATGCGACGTCGGCGCAGGGTTCGCCGATCGGCGCGGGTTGGGATCTGAGCACCGGTCATGTGGAGCGCTCGTTCGTGTCGTGCGCGGACGACGGCACGGCGACCGGGGACCTGTGTTTCAGCGGCCAGTACTACTCGATGTCGTTGGACGGGAAGTCCGGGGCGCTGGTCAAGGACGGGACCTCTGGCCAGTGGCACATGGACGGCGATCCGGGTTGGAAGGTCGAGAACCTGCCTGACCACACGGGTTCGATGTTCAACGGCGGTCAGTGGAAGGTGACGACCGCTGACGGGACGCAGTACTTCTTCGGGCGGCGGGTGCGGTTCGAGGGGGACGCGGGCACAAGCTCGGAGCAGTCCGTGCCGGTCATCGGCAACCACCCGGGGGAACCGTGCTACACCAGCCCGGACATCAAGGCCTCCACGTGCTGGCAGAACTACAGGTGGAACCTCGACTATGTCGTGGACCCCGCCGGTAACTCGATGTCGTACTTCTACACCCAGGAGTGGCAGAAGTACGGCATGTGGAACAACCAGACCACGGCGACGTTCCACCGGGGCGCGTTGCTGCACCACATCGAGTACGGCACCCGCGCCGGCCAGGAGGGTTCCGGCCCGGCCCCGTACCGGGTCGAGTTCCCCACTCTGTGGCGGTGCAAGCCCGGTTCGAGCTGTGCCTGGAACGACCAGCCGAACTTCCCGGACGTGCCGTGGGACCAGTTCTGCGACATCTCGTGGACCTCGTGCCCGTCGGTGCAGTCGCCGACGTTCTGGATCCTGAACAAGATCTCGGCGATGGAGACCAAGGTCTATGACCCGGTCTCCTCCACCTACAAGAAGCTCGACCGGTACGACTTCCCGTCAGGGTTCCCGACCGTGTCCGACAACAGTTCGCCGTCGTTGTGGCTGGAGTCGGTCACCCACACCGGCTACGACTCCGACGGCACTGCCCTGGCGACCCCGCCGGTCCATTTCTACGGCGTCCAGAAGAACAACCGCGCTGACCACAACGTGTCGACCGGTTCGCTGCCGATGGTGCACTACCGGGTCGGTGAGATCTCCTCGGAGACCGGTGCGAAGACGACCGTGACGTATTCGGGCGAGGACTGCGCGGCCGGTTCCCCGATGCCGGACCCGGACATGAACACGAAACGCTGCTTCCCGCAGTACTGGAAGCCGGTCGGTTCCCCGGCGGGGTGGGCGTGGTGGCAGAAGTACGTCGCCACCCAGGTCACCGTCACCGACTCTTTGAGCGTCAGCCCGGTGGAGACCTGGTCCTATGCCTACAGCAACGACAACTCCGTGCCCGCCGCAGGCAAGCCGAACGTGCTGTGGGGCCACAACAACGGCTTCATGACCCCGCTGCCGCAACGCTCCTGGTCCGACTGGTACGGCTACTCCCAGGTCGTCACGACCCACGGCGTGGCGGGTCAACAGCCTCAGACCACAGTCCGCCGGTACTACCGGGGCCTGCACGGCGACCGCACCGACGCCGGCTGGGGTACCCGCAGCATGAATGTGTTCAACTCCGAGGGCACCAACGGTCCCGACTGGGAGAACCTGCGCGGACACCTGTGGGAGGAGTACTCCCTCACTAATGGTGTCGCCGACCACGTGACCGTCCACGACCTGCAGGGCTGGGTGCTGTCCAACACCGCCACCGGCGAGAAGCCCCGGATCGCCTCGGCCATCCGCGAGGTGGGCACCCAGGTCCGGACCCGGATCCAGCACACCGCCCTTCCCGTCTCGCGGATCACCAGGGTCACCACCGAGTACGACGCGGAACTGTTCCCCTCCAAGGTGATCGACCGCGGTGACCTGTCCATCCCCTACGACGACGTGTGCACCGTCAACACCTACAACCGCAACCTCACCACCCACATCCTGTCCACCATCTCCCAGACCGAGTCGTTCGCCTGCCCCGGCGGCACCATCCCCAACGGGGCACAGCCGCTCAGTGGTTCTCAGACCTACTACGACGGCGCCGCCGACGTGACCGGCCTGGCCACGGCCCCGACCAAGGGGCAGCCGACCCGGGCGAAGTCCCTGTCGGCGAACGCGCCCGGATACGCCACGGTCGGCCTGACCGAGTACGACACCCTCGGCCGGGTCGTGAAGGTGACGGACGCGGTGGGCCGGTCGGCGACCTCCGCCTACACGCCGGCCGGTGCCGGAGCGCCGACGCAGGTCGTGGCGACCACTCCGCCGCCCTCGGGCACCGGTGTGGGGTTCGCGACCACGACGAAGATCAACCCGCACACCGGTCTGCCGGTCAGACAGACGGACCCGAACGGGAAGACGACAGAGGCCTACTACGATTCCCTGGGTCGGGTTGTCTCGGTGTGGGGACCAGGCCGGGTCAGGGGCATCAACACCGCGAGCGTCACCTACAGCTACTCCATCTCCAAGACAGCGCTGCCGGTCATCACGACATCCGCACTGGGCCCGGACAACGACCGGATCGTGTCCTACGAGATCCTCGACTCCCGATTCCGCCCCCGCCAGACCCAGACGGCCACCCAGACCGGCGACCGCCATGTCATCGACACGGCCTACGACACCGCCGGACGTGTCATCAAGACCTCGTCCCTCGGGGTCACCGGCGCACCGTCGGCGACGCTCCAGGCGGTCAGCGACACGACCGCGGCCACCCAGCACCGTTTCACCTACGACGACCTGGGCCGCCAGACCGTGGACGAGTTGTGGGGCGCGGGCGTCAAGCACTCGCAGACCGCGACGGCCTACGACGGCGACAGTGTCACGGTGACCCCGCCGGCGGGCGGCACGGCCACGACCACGTTCACCAACGCCAAGGGCAAGCCCAGCATCCAGCGCCAGTTCCTGGGCTCCGCCCCGTCAGGTCCGTTCCAGGACACGACTTTCGAGTACGACCTCCTCGGCCGCCAGACCACCGCCACCACCGCTGGTAGCACCTGGACCACCGATTACGACATCCGCGGCCAGGTGAAGCGGAAGATCGACCCGGACAACGGCATCACGACCATGAAGTACTACGAGGACGGGCAGCTCGAACACACCGTCGACGCGGAGTCACGCAAGGTCGCGATGAAGTACGACGGGATGGGTCGCAAGACCGGGATCTACGTGGACACCATCGGCGGAACGCAGCTGGCGTCCTGGGTCTACGACACCGTGGAGAAGGGACAGCTGACCTCCTCCTCGCGGCACGTCGGCTCCGAGTTGTACACGACGGCGGTGACCGCCTACGACAGCGGCTACCGCCCGCTGGGCACCTCGATCACGATCCCCGATTCAGTGGGCACCACGCTGAAGGGCGTCTACACGACGACCTTCACCTACAAGGACAACGGCGCCCCGGCCACGATGACCTACCCGGCGGCCGGGACGATGGCGGCGGAGACGCTGACCTACGCCTACAACTCGGCGGGCCAGCAGACCTCGATCACGAGCCCACTCGACACGTACCTCGCCGAGGTCACCTACGACTACGACGGTGCCGTCCTGCAGTCCGTCCACGGCAAGGGTGACAAGCGGGTCAAGGTGTCGACTCCGCGCCAGGTCGCGACCGGACGCATGGCCGAATCCCAGGTCGACACCGAGAAGGTGTCCGCGCCGGGCGGATGGGAAGAGCAGTACACCGAGAAGTACGCCTACGACCTGGCCGGCAACGTCCTGGGCATCAACGAGACCAAAGCCAACACCACGATCTCCAACCAGTGCTTCGGGTACGACGGCCTGCGCCGCATGACCCAGTCCTGGACCACCGCGGCCACCACCTGCCAGTCAACCCCTTCAACGGGGGTACTCGGCGGCGCCGACCCGTACTGGACCACCTACGGTTTCGACACCGCCGGCAACCGGACCACCGAGCTCAAACACGCCGCACCCGGCGGCGGTCTCGGCACTGACACTCTGCGCACCTACACCACCCCGGGAG
The DNA here is from genome assembly GCF_053902585.1 of Longispora urticae. NCBI lineage: Bacteria > Bacillati > Actinomycetota > Actinomycetes > Micromonosporales > Micromonosporaceae > Longispora > Longispora urticae. The sequence goes on along the minus strand of NZ_JAQZSH010000023.1, from coordinate 129,365 downwards.
CGGGCCAGCCCAAGGCGCACTCGCTGACGAAGGTCGACACCAAGGTCGGGGCCGCTGCCGCCACCACGACCGACACGTTCACCTACGACAGCACCGGCAACACCACCACCCACAACAACGCCACCTACACGTGGAACGTCCTCGGCAAACTGTCGAAGGTCGCCATCAGCGGCGGCGCGACCACCGACTTCGTCTACGACGCCGACGGCAACCGCGTCCTGCGCAAGGACTCCACCGGCACCACCACCTACCTCGGCAACACCGAGATGCACGCCAACACGCCCGTGTCGTCCCCAACAGTGACCCGGACCTACCCGGGCGCGGTACGCACCACCGACGGCGGACTCGTCTGGATGCTCGGTGACCACCACGGCACCAGCCAGACCAGCATCAAGGCCACCGACCTCACCGTCACCCGCCGCCGCACCGACCCGTTCGGTGGCCCCCGAGGCACAGCTGTCGCCTGGCCCACCCAACGCGGCTTCGTCAACGGCGTCAAGGACCCCGACACTGGCCTCATTCACATCGGCGCCCGTGACTACAATCCCACCACAGCCCGCTTCGTCTCGGTTGACCCAGTGTTCAATGAAAGCGATCCACAGAGTTGGAGCGGCTACACCTACGCCAACAATGCCCCCCTATCGGGTAGTGACCCCACGGGATTGGTCATGACAACGGGTGATGGGGAAGATATCAGCAGCCCGAATGCCCGTAAGGACAAGACGGGTTCAACCAATGGAAGTGCGCCGCAAAACAATCCGAAGAAGGGCCCAAGCAACCCTTGTGACTGGGACAACTTTGTTGGTCCCTGCTGGACCCCGCCCCCTTCGAAGTCGACGGACAAGGCCGGCAATGCTAGGGGAAACTCGGTAGCCTATCATCGTATGTTGGATTTCTTCTCCTATGAGATCAACGCTAACGCTAACTCGGATGAAGCCGACGAAATGAGATGGCTTAACTCCCTGTGTGTGGCGACGCCGTCAGCCTGTGCGGCGGCGCTGTACGAATGGGCGGTTCACGTGAGGCCTGGTGCCGTGTGGGACCACAAAGACTATCTGCGGAATAGGTACAATCTCGCGGATGGCAAGAACATCTGGTTTGATATCGACGGCTCGGACTACAGTGTGCGCATGGACATGTGGTCGAACATTCACTATGGGTATGTGGGTGCTGCGGCAGGTTTCGGGGAAGCCGAACTCCAAAATGGTCAACGCGTGCCAATCTTGTCCGGGGCCTCACAGCCTATTGATAACATAACTGTACAAATCGGTATTGACCTATATAAAAGCCACCCTAACGGAATTACTCCGGAGATCTTGAATCAGGAAATCCAGAAGCGTCTGCCGGAGATGCTGGCTGCGTCGCAGGGCTCCGATCGGTTTGCCGTGCTAAGGAAGGTCCAATGGTGAATTCGGGCAAGTCTGTGAAGCTATCTCAATCGCCTCGCAAGCCTCGGGTCATCTGGGCCGTGGTGGCTTTGATTTGTGTTCTGTGCCTGACCTTGGGTGGCGGGTTCGCCTTAGTCAACGCTGGCGGGAAGCCTACGATTGCGACGACCACTCTGTTGCTGACCAGTGGAGATATCGACAAAGAGCTGGGTTCATCATGGGTGAGCAAGATGCCTGACGTTCCCAATGTTCTTCATGGTGAGGAAAGTGTCAGCCGTAGCTGGGAACGGGACGCAAATCTCCTAGGGCTTGGTGTGGCTCGATTCAGTGGTCCGCTGGCTGCGAAGTGGGAGGTCTACCAGTCGGAGCCCGAACGGCCTTCCGAGAATCGCGAGCCTCGCGAGTCTCGCGTGAGCAGGATGAATAGAATGGACAGCGCGATCGTGCTGTGTAAATGGGGGGAATTGAATGACTGCAGGGCCTGGATGTATGTTGGGCGTCTCGGTCAGTATGTTTTCCGCCTGTCGCTCACGAACGTCGAGAGTGCGCCGTTGTCGGAATCAAAGTTCAACGCATTGGTCGAGCTTGTAGAGAAGTCGGCTCTGGACCATCTCGGCTGACTAGACGCATCGACCGGCGTTGCTAGATGCGCCAGCCTGGGCGGGCTCGGGTGTGGAAGAGGCCTGGGAAGGTTGGGCAGGGGAAGGGGAGTACCCGGGAGAGTTGGGTCGGTGTGAACGACTCGATCTGGGTGCGGGTGAAGCGGGTGCGTTCCGTGCCGCGGTCGAAGCACGCCGGGTGGGCGCATCTCGGGCCGCCGGGTGCGGGTTCCGGTGGGCGCGGGCGGGGCGTGGTCATCGGGTGCGTTCGGTGCGGGGACGGATGTGCCAGCCCCGGCACGGGTCGCAGCGCACCGCGACCAGGTGGCCGTGGCGGCCGCCGGCGAGGCGGAGTACGTGGAGGGCCTCGGTGTCGGTGAGGACCGCGAGGCCCATTCCGGTGAACCGGCAGCGTTCCGGTGGGCCGGGTAGTGCCCACGCGCTGTAGTAGACGGTCATGACGCCCTTTCGGCCCGGCCGGCCAGCGCCGTGGATGAGGCCGTCGGCGGGTCGGACATCAGGGTCGGGTCGTCGAGGGTGTCGGTCGGTGGGTCCGGGTCAGTGGGGCCGCGCCGCGCCGACGTGTTGCAGTAGACGGTCACGACGCCCTCTCGGAGGAGCCGGCCCGGGGCGCGCGTCGGTGGTGGATGGATGGTCATGACGGGTCCGGGGTGTCGAGGTAGCGGCGGGCGGCGCGCCGGGACGGGCACGGGGCCGGGGTCACCCAGCCGGTGTCGGAGTAGCACCTGCCGCACGAGCCGATCAGGTTCTCCACATGTGTGTCGAGCGTGCGCTCCGCGTGTTCCCGCGAGGTCATGACGGGCTCGTGCCCCCGTGACGCCGGCTCGGCCGGGAGCTGGCCACCGTCCCCGGCGGTCACGGTTCGCCGCACAGGGTGCGGAGGGCGGCGCGGGACTCGGTGGTGGTGGGGCACGGGTCGGGGAGGGGCTCGCCGCTGGGGTGGACGCAGACGGGGCACAGGCCGTCGACGCCCAGGTGGCGGCGCAGGAGGTTGGCCAGGGCGGTCGCCTCGCGCTGCCAGCCGGCGAGTTCCGCCTCGATCGTGGAGTGGCTCATATGGGCGAAAGTAGAACCCTCCGACATGGAATTCAACGTTCCAGGGCGTAGGATCCGGAACTGTTTCGAGGGGTACGGATCTGGCGTTTCGTACCCCGCCGCCCGGTGTCGTCCGCAACATTCGCGCCTATATTGGAACGCGGACGCCAGCCCCAGTGAGGAGCCGGTCAGACCGATGAACACGTCCGACGGAGCAGGCAGTTCGGTACCGCGCAGGCAGCTCGGCAGGCGGTTGCGCGCGCTGCGGGAGAAGTCCGGGCTGCGCGCCGACCAGGTCGCCGAGACCATCGACGTCTCCCGCCAGACCCTGTGGCGGATGGAGAACGGCGACCCGAGCGTCAAGTACGGCCGCTCCCACATCGAAGCCCTCTGCCGCGTCTACAGGCTGGACGAGAGCACCACGGTCGGGTTCGTGCAGCTGGCGGCAGAGACGAAGGCCAAGGGTTGGTGGCACCCATACGGTGACTTGATCCGCGACAGCTTTGGGTTGTACTTCGACCTGGAGGCAACGGCATCCCACTTCAAATGGTATGAACCGACATTCGTTCCCGGACTTCTGCAGACTCGGGAGTATGCCGAGACGATCATCAGCGCCACACCTGGTAGGGCGAAGGAAGAGACGGCGCGCCGTGTCGAGATGCGCATGGCGAGGCAGAAGGTACTGACTCGGACAGTTCCTCAGGCGCCGCAGTTGGACATTGTGTTCAGCGAGGCTGTGGTGCGGTGCCCGGTGGGCGGTCCCGCGACGATGGCGGCCCAGCTTCGACACATCAACGGCTTGTCGCACCTTCCCAACGTGTCGATCCGGATGGTGCCATTCGCATTTGGATACCACCTCGGTATGCCTGCGCGGGACTTCACAATTCTGGAGTTTCCACGTTCCGGCGACAGTGAAGCTGAGCCGACGACCGTCTATGTTGGCAACTATGCCGGAGAGCTGTATCTCGATGGGCCAGAGGCGGTGAGGAACTTTGCGATCGCATTCGATGACCTTCGCAATGTGACCCTCAACCAGGCGGACACACGAAAGTTCCTGGCCAACGTAGCGGAGGAGTTCGATCAGTTGTGACGACCAGCATGACGAAAGCGGTTTGGCGCAAGGCCGCTCGGAGTAACCCAGATGGGAACTGTGTCGAGGTCGCCCAGGTCCCCGGCGTGACCGGCGTCCGGGACAGCAAAGACGCCACCGGCCCGGCCCTCCTGGTCACCCCCACCGACTGGCACACCTTCACCACCGCCGCGAAGACCGGCACCTTCACCCGGTAGCGCAGCCCCCAGCCGTCCGGCAACCCGCATCCGCACCCGCACCGCAGTCCGGGCTGGCAGCCGTCACCGAAAGCACGTCTCGGCAGGTCCGCGAAGGACGCACTCGTCGGGAGCTCACCGGTCAGAGCGTGAACAGGGCTGCGATCAGGGCGATCAGCGGCGGGACACTCTGCCCGAGCGACCCCCGCCACAGCCTGCGGTCGGCGATGAACAGGATGCCGCCGGAGATGGCCATGAAGATCAGCACGTAGTAGGTGATGGCGCTGCCGGCCGCCTCGTGGCCCGAGTGGTACAGGAGGAGGCCGGCGACCGGGCCCGCCGCGACACCGTAGTTGTAGAAGCCCTGGCAGAAGGTCCACAGCCGCAGCTCGGGCGGGTTGTTCGTACTCCCCGTCAGCAGTTTGCGCACTTCGGGCCGGTGGAAGAGGAAGCTCTCCAGGGTGCCGGCCCAGATGTGCACCAGCACGGCGATGACGGCGAAGACCTGGGTCACGACGTTCATGCCCTGATTATCCGACTTCCACACCCTCGACGCGGGCGGATCCGGGAGCCCGGAGCGGCGGTCGGCCTCCCGTGGGCGAGGCTTCCGGCTCCCGAGTGGGCGACGAGAAAACTACTCGTCTCTCCGCGTCATGAAATGCAGGAGCGAGAGTAGGAGAAGTATGGCGGCCGCCAGCGCGCCGCCGCCGGCGAGCACCGCGCCGGGGACGCTCGGGCGTTCCAGCCACGTGAGCCAGCCGGCCGCCACGCCGACCAACGCGGAGGTCAACAGGATCAGTCCCAGCCAGAGGGCGCGTTGCTCCGGGCCGCCCGGGGTCTGCTGCATCGTCATGCCTCTCGATTCAGTTTTTGTGGTTGAGGGGGTGACGTCGGACGGCGGCTTTCATGACGTGGAAACGCGTCACCGGACGGCCGTGCCGCGTGAATGAACGCGGGATCCCGGATGTCGGGATCTCGACACAGTGATCCGGCTACTTGTGGGCTATTCCTTATGTGGGGCCGGTTCTCACCGCGGCCGTCGCGCACAGCCATCGGGGAAGGTCCATGGAATCGGGGAACGTCTCGCGGAACAGGAGAGTGCGCTGGTGGGTGGCCCCGGTCGTGGTGCTCATCGCGGTCACCACCGTGGTCATCGTGGTGCTGGGGGAGAACGCGGCGTCCCTGGTGGGCGCGCTCGGATTCGCGATCGCGGCCCTCGGACTCGTCGTGGCCCTGCTGGAACACCTCAACCGGCGGGACCCGGACACGGAGGGCCCGCCGCTGAGGTTCTGGCTCGTGTGCGCGGCGGGAGCCCTGGGCGTCATCGTGCTGGTGGCCGGCGTCTGGTGGGGCTACAACCGGTGGGCGGACGTCGACGTCGACCTGGGCGGGCCCTTCCTGGTCAGTGCCACCTCCACGCGTACCCTCGTCGCCCGCATCGACGAGGAACGCTGGCGGGGTGACCTGGAGTTCGGGGTGCTGATGACGTCCGACAACAAGACCGGGGACTGCGTGCAGCCGGCGATGCTGCGGATCACGGCGTCCGCCGACGCCCGGTGGCTGGTGGACCACGAGCGCACCGTGCGGACCGGCGGGCGGGTGTCGATCCCCATCCCGGAAGGTACCCGGGTGGTGAAGGTCTTCGTGGAGTATCTCGACCCGGCCAACCAGGGCTGCGAGGTCACCGCGACCCTGACCGACGGCACGCTGAGCCGCTGAAATCGGAACGCTGGACCCTTCGATGAGGGAGACGACGATGCGTCGTATGTGGGCGGTACTCGCGGTGGCCGCCGTGTTCCTGTCGGCCGCCTGTTCCACGGAGAAGGACCCGGAGGAGGACCCGGCGAAGTACCTGTCGGGCACCGTGCAGATCGGCGCCAACTCCGACCTGCCCGGGTGGAGCGACTACGTCAACGGGGTGTGGTCCGGGTTCGACATCTCGTTGGCGAACTGGCTCGGGCACAAGGTCGGGTTCACGCCGCAGTTCCTGCCGATGACCACGAACGAACGCATGATCAAGCTACGGGAGGCGAGCGCGCCCGGGGTCACCGCGCCGCCCATCAAGCTCGTGATCTCCAACTTCTCCATGACCGACGACCGGCGCAAGGAGATCGACTTCGCGGGGCCGTACTTCTCCACGTACCAGGGGCTCCTGACCCTGAGTAGCAGGCCGGTCAACGAACTCCGGGAGATCGAGGGCCGGGAGGTCTGCGTGAGCGCGGGGTCGACCAACCAGGACCGGATCGGCGGCTTCAAGGTCCTGCCGCTGCCGCAGAGCACCCTGAAACAGTGCATGGACGCCCTCTACGCCGGCAGCGTCGTGGCCGTCACCTCCGACGTCGCGGTGCTGAACGGGTTCGCGGCCCGGGACCCGAAGCGGCTGCGGGTGTCCCCGGTGCAGGTCGGCACCGAGCGCTACGGCATCGGGATGCCCAACAACCGGCCCAAGCTCTGCGCGTTCCTCAAGGCGAAGCTCACCGAGTTCGTGGACGAGGCGTGGGACCAGAAGTTCAAGGACTCACTGCCCGGGATCGCGCCGCTGGCGAGCAAACCCAACTCGCAGGGGCTCGACCCGTGCGAACAGCCCCGGCCCGTCGCCCAGGGGCCGGCGCCGTCCGCGACCACCCAGGTGGCGACCCTGACCACGTTGGCGCGCCGCCGACGCCGCTGACAGACCTCCGACGGGTACCCGGGGCGCACGGTGCCCGACGCGGCATCGGGAGCGGCCCGGTGCCGGAGACCTGGGTGCCTCGCCCGCCGGGGGTGCGGGCTTCCGGGGCCGTGCGGGTGTCACGGTGGGGACAGGGCCTGGACCGTGGCGATCGTGTCCGCGTCGGCCGGGGTCTTGTCCTCGCGGTAGCGCACGACCCGGGCGAACCGCAGGACGACGCCGCCCGGGTACCGGGTGCTGCGCTGCACCCCGTCGAACGCGATCTCCACCACCAGCTCCGGGCGGACGTGCACCACCCACTCGTCCTCGGCCGTGGCGAGGGCGCGGAGCCGGTCGGTCTGCCAGCGCAGTACCTCGTCGGTCATGCCCTTGAACGTCTTGCCCAGCATCACGAAACCGCCCGCGTCGGGGTCGCGCGCGCCCAGGTGCAGGTTGGACAGCCAGCCCTGGCGGCGGCCGTGGCCCCACTCGGCCGCCAGGACGACCAGGTCGAGGGTGTGCCGGGGCTTGACCTTCAGCCAGGAGGCGCCGCGCCGGCCCGCGTCGTAGCCCGCGGCCAGGTCCTTGACGACGACGCCCTCCTGGCCGGCGTCGAGGGCCGCGCGGAACGCCTCCGCCGCCCCCTCCGGGGTGTCCACGACGGTGCGGCCGACCCGGTGCGCGGCGGGGACCAGGGCGTCGAGTACCGCGAACCGGGTCGCCGCCGGCTCGTCGATCAGGTCCGCACCGTCGTGGTGCAGCACGTCGAAGAAGTACGGCCGGAGCACGCCGCCCTTGCGCACCGTGTCCTGGAACGGCAGCGGGCGGCCCGACCCGTCCAGCCCCAGGCCCTCGCCGTCGAGGATCACCGCGCGGGTCGGCAGGGCGCGCGCGGCGGCCACCACCTCCGGCACCTTGGCGGTCAGGTCGTCCAGGCTCCGGCTGAACACCGCGATCTCGTCGCCGTCCCGGTGCACCTGGATCCGGATCCCGTCGAGTTTCGGCTCCACGGCCGCCGGGCTGATCCTGGTCAGCGCGTCCGTGACGTCCGTGGCCGGGCTCGCCAGCATCGGGGCCAGCGGGCGGCCCACCGCGAGCCGGATCGCGCCCAGGTCGCCGTGCAGGGCCTCGGCGGCCACCGCGCGCAGGTCCCCGGCCAGCAGCAGCGCGCGGCGGATCTCGGCGACCGGCCGGCCGGCGGCCAGGGCCAGCGCGTCGGTGAGGACCCCGGTCAGCGCGCCCTGGCGGACCTCGCCCGTCAGCAGGCCGCGCAGGAACGCCTGCTCGTCGGCCGTCGCCCGGGCGAACAGCGCGCCGAGCGACTCGCGTTTCGCCGCTTGGGAACCGGCGCCGGACAGCTCACCGATGGACTGGAGCGCCGCGTCGACCTCCGCGACGGTCAGCGTGGGCACTTCGGCGGGCGGCGGCAGGTCGCGCAGGCTCGCCCAGCCCACCCCGATCTGGCGTTGGCGCAGCTCCCCGGCCAGGTACGCCGTCCCCGCCACCACCTCCGCCGGGCCCAGGGCGCGCAGCGCGTCGGCGAGCAGGGCGATCTTCTGCTTGCGCGCGGCGGTGACGGCCACGGCGGCGGACGTGCCCGCGAGCTGCGCGAACTCCATCCGCCCAGCCTACGACCGGATTCCCGGCGGCACAGCGGGTTGCGCGGTCCGCGTGGAGCCCGCCGAGGGGCGCGCGCTCCGGGCGGAGCCGGCCCGGCCGACGGAGCGGCAGGTCCGCGCTGACGGGGCGGACACTGGGGCCCTCGCGCGGGCGGGCGCTCCGTGCGTCCCGGTACCCGGAAAGAGGGTCTCAGGTTCTGTGCAGGGCCAGGAGTTCGATGCGCGAGCGGACGCCCAGTTTGCGGTAGATGTTCGCCAGGTGCGTCTCCACCGTGCGCTCCCCGATGAACAGCCGCTCCGCGATGTCCTTCGCCGACGCGCCCGCCACCGCCAGCTCCATGACCTCCTGCTCGCGCCGGGTCAGCCCCGGGGTGCGCACCTCCGGCACCCTCCACGGCGTGCCGTCGACCATCGTGCCCGCCAGCTCCAGCCAGCCGGCCGTCCGCCGGGGATCCGCCCCCGCCCGGGCCAGCACCAGGGCCACCGGCCCGGCCGAACTGACCGCCGGGCCGATCACGATCCAGCGGTGCGCGTGCGGGCTCAGGGCGCTCGTCAGGCGCTCGGCGGCGGCGGTGTGCCCGACGAGGGCGGCCACCTCCAGCAGCAGCACCGACGTCCACAGGCTGCCGCGTTCGTCCCCCAGGGCCGCCTCCAGCAGGGCCTCGGCGATCGCGGTCTCGCCCCGGTGCGCGGCGACCAGCGCGGAGGCGGCGGCCAGCCACGGCGGGCGGGGCGCCGGATGGTCCAGGTCGGCCAGCGCGGGGGCCAGGTCGGGCAGCCGGCCCTGGAGGGTGCGCAGCGTAGTGAGCTGCGCCAGGTGGCCCAGCGCGGCCGAGTGCGGGTCCGCGCCCCGGCCGACGGCCAGGGCCGCGCCGATCAACGGCTCCGCCCGCTCCAGGTCCCCCGACAACAGTGCGACGTGCGCCTCGGCCTGGGCCGCCCACCACAGACCCAGCGGGGTACGCAGCCGCAGCCGGGTCACCTCGTCCAGTTCCCGGCGGGCCGGGGCGACCGCGCCCAACTCGAGCTGGTGGTGCGCCACGGCCAGCCGGGCCCGGCACTCCGTCAACGGGTCTCCGGCCGCGCGCAGGGCCGCCGCCGCGTACCCGGGGCGCGGGTCCACCGCGTACAGCGCCAGCAGCGCCTCCGGGCCGTCCCCGGCCGACTCCGCCAGGCCGGCCGCCTCCGGGGTGCCGACCAGCTCGACGGCCAGCCGGGCGCGCAACGGTTCCGGGTCGGCCACCCCGCCGGCGAGGGCCTCGCGGAGCAGCGCCACCAGGGCCGGGTCGGGCGGGGGAGCGGTGTCGCCCAGGCCGGCGCGCGGGCCGTGGCTGAGCGCGATCCGGGCCAGCAGCTCCGGGTCGCCGGCCCGGCGGGCGTGCCGGGCGGCGGCGGCCAGCACGGCCCGGCCGTCCGCGAGGTCGCCCACCGCGAGCCGGGCCCGGCCCAGGGCCACGACCAGCCGGCCGAGCGCGGCGGCCGGCCAGTCCGCGCGGACCGCGAGCCGGACCGCCGACGCGAAGTGCCCGGCCGCCTCGTGCTGCCCGACGTCCTCGGCGGTCCCGGCCGCCACCGCGTACGAGATGGCCCGGTCCAGCCGGTCGTCCCCGCCGAGCACGGCCGCCGCGACCAGGTGGTGGGCCAGCTCCGCCGCGGTCGGGCCCCGCTCGCCCACGTCGGCGCTGAACGCGGTCAGGGCGTCGGCGGTCGCCTCGTGCAGGCGGGCCCGGTCCCGGGCGGGGAGCGACTCGTACAGGACCTCGCGGGTGACGGCGCGGTCGAAGGCGTAGACCTGGCCGGGGAGCGCGGTGAGCAGGCCGGCGGTGACGCCCTCGTCGAGGCCGGTGAGCAGGTCGGGCGGGCCGGCGGCGCCGGTCGGTGGCGCGGGGTCCGCCCAGATCGCGCCGGTGCGGCCCGAGGCGTCGGGGCGGCGGACGGTGCCGGGCTCGGCCCAGATCGCGCCCGTCTGGCCGGCCGCGTCGGGGCGGCGGACCGTGCCGGGGTCGGGCGTGGGCGCGCCAGCCCCGTGGGGAGTGCCGGGCCCGGGGGGTGCGCCGGGATCTGGCCTCGTGCCGGGCGCGCGGTCCGGGCGGGGGTGTCCGTGCGCGGCCCGGGCGAGGGCGACGCGTTCCAGGATGGCCAGGTCGAACTCCCGGCCGATCACGCTCGCCGTGGCCAGCACCGCCCGGGTCGCCGGACCCAGCGCGTCGATCCGGGCCGCCGCCGCCGCGCGGGCCTCCGCCGGCCACCGGATCGGCAACCGTTCCCCCCGGCCGTCGAGCTCGGCGGCGGTCAGGTGCGGCACGATCTCGGCGAGCAGGTGCGGGTTGCCCTCGGTGCGCCGGCGCAGCTCCGCCACGACCGGCGCGGGCACCGGCCGGTCCAGCAACTTCTCCAGGTACGCGCCCACGCCCGCCGCGTCCAGCCCGCGCAGCCGGATCCGCGCCACGGCCGGACCGGTCGCCGGCACGGGGCTGGACTCGCCCCGGTACGCGCCGATCACGCCCAGGGGGCGGGCCGGGGACAGGGCCGCGAGGTAGCCGAACAGGCTCACCGTCGCCGGGTCGGCGTGCTGGAGGTCGTCCACCACCACGAGGAGCGGCTCGTCGGCGGCCGCGAGGAGCTCCTCGGCGTAGCGGACCAGCACGGCGAAGCCCTCGCCCTCCGGGACCGGCCGGCCCAGGACCGTCAGCACGTACCGCCAGGGCCACAGCGGCGGGGCGTCCGCGCTCGGTACGCAGACGCCGCGTACGTACCGGATGCCGTCGTCCAGCTCCGCGAGCAGGCGGGTCTTGCCGATGCCGGGGTCGCCGCCCACCAGTACGCAGGAAAATTGTCCGTCTTTGACCGTCTGGACCCGGGCACGCAGCAGGGCGAGCTCCTGCTCCCTACCCACGAGTTCCACGGCGCCTCCCCAGGCTACGGATGTGCGGTCGCCCGGAAAGATCCGTACTCAACCGGATGTTCGGCGGACGCGTCCGCTCCCTAGGCTCGCTCAGCATAGAAGGAGGAGGCCGCACATGTCGCTCTACCGGGACCTGATCGCCCGCATGGCCATCGACGACGAATTCGCCGTCCATGCCCGGACGAACCCTGACGAGGTCGCACGGATCTACCGACTCGGCGTGGATGAGACCGAGAAGCTCCGCAAGCTGGTGGACGCCCGCACCGACGCCGGGCCGACCGCCCTCGGCGCGCGGCTGTCCAAGACCGGCTTCGGCGGCGCCTCGGTGTCCCTCATCCCGCACGGCCTGGACTGGAGCGCCGAGCTGGGTTCCGTCCACCAGCCGCTGGTCAAGGTCACGCCGCCGTCCGTGGGGCACCTCGATCCGCACCTGCCGTTCGGCACGCCGACCGCGCCGCCGCTGGACCCGCACCTGCCGTTCGGGACCCCGACCGTGCCGCCGGTCGACCCGAACCTCCCGCTCGCGGCCGATCCCGGAGTTCCGCCGGTGGATCCGCCGGTTCCGCCGGCCGCCGGCGGCACCCCGTCGCCGACGTACCCGCCGACCGTGACATACCCGGACGTACCGGTACAGGCCGACGTGGTCACGCCGGGCCCGGGCGCGCCCACCGACTACGAGGTCGTCCCCGTCGAACCGTCGGCCGGCGTCTCCGGCGGCGCCCAGAGCCTGCTGCCCACCGCCTCGGCGGACGACAGCCTGACCACCGGGATCCTGTACGGAGCCGCGGGTGTCGCGGCCGGCGGCGTCATCGGCGGCGGGGCGGCCAGCCTGATCCGCCTGCCCCGGAAGGACTGAAATTGCGCGCCGCCGGGTTTCGAGGAAGAATCCCGCCGACGCCATCGACCACCGTTGCCCATCGACCGCCGTGGACGGAGTACGAGCCATGACCGAGACCTGGACGGTGCAGGGGTACACCGAGGTGCGTGAACTGGGCCGCGGCGGGGCGGGCCGGGTCGTGCTCGCCACCCACGACGTGTCCGGGGTGCGGGTGGCCATCAAGTACCTGGCCCCCGAGCTGTGCCGGCAGCGGGACTTCCTGCTCGGGTTCCGGGGCGAGGCGCGGCTGCTCGCCGAACTGCGGGCCCCCAACGTCGTCCGGCTGTTCGAGTACGTCGAGACCGACCACTCCGCCGCGATCGTGATGGAGCTCGTCGACGGCATCGCCCTGCGCGCCCTGCTCAAGGAGCACGGCGCGACCGGCCCCGAGGCGGCGCTGTACGTCCTGAAGGGATCGCTCCTCGGGCTCGCCGCCGCGCACGCCGCCGGGGTCGTGCACCGCGACTACAAGCCCGAGAACGTCCTCATCGACGCCGACGGCAACAGCAAGCTCGCCGACTTCGGCATCTCCGCGCGGACCGGCACCACCGGGCAGGCCGCCGGCACCCCGTCCTACATGGCCCCCGAGCAGTGGAAGGGCAAGCCGGCCAGCCCGCGGACCGACATCTACGCGGCGACCGCGACGTTCTTCGAGTGCGTGGTGGGCCGCAAGCCGTACGTGGCCGACATCCAGGCCGCCATGCAGCTCCAGCACGAACAGGCCCCGATCCCCGCCGACGACGCCCCCGAGCCCGTCCGCGAACTGATCCGCCGGGGCATGGCCAAGGACCCCCTGGAGCGCCCCGCCGACGCCGCCGCGTTCGTGGCCGAACTCGACCAGATCGCCACCGCCGGGTACGGGCCCGGCTGGGAGGAGAAGGGGCGCAACAAGCTCGCCGAACGCGCGGCCCTGCTCGCCCTGCTCTTCCCGCTCGCCGGCCCCGAGGCCAACAGCAGCGCCGTCGGCACCACGGTGCTCGGCAAGACGATCGTCGGCGGGCCCAAGCGGGCCTGGTTCGCGGCCGGGGCCATCGTGCTGCTGATCGTGGTCGGCGGCGGGGCGACCGGGTACGCCCTGTCGGCGGGGGAGACCACCACCCTGCCGCTCGGCTCCAGCGAGACCGTCGTGAGCGCGTCGCCGAGCGCGCCGGGCGACCCGAGCGCGAGCCCCGACCCGAGCCCGTCGGCCACGCCCTCGGTGTCGGCCACGCCCGGGGCGACCCCCGACCCGACGGCGCCCCCGACGGCCGAGCCGAACCCGCCGACCCTGACCGGGAACCCGAACAAGCCCCCGACGACCAAGCCGCCGACGAAGACCGCGCCCCCGACCACCATGCCGCCCACCACGACGACCCCGAACGTGTCGGCCGTCGTGTGGAACTGCTCCGGGGCGAGCGTGACCATCCGGGGCACGATGGCGGCCTCGGACCCCCGGCCGGTGTCGGTCACCTACACGGTGCAGGTCCTCAACGGTCGGTCGTGGACCACGACCGGCAGCACGACGTTGAACCGCAGCGGCAGCACCAAGTACGACATCGGGGTGCCGAGCCTGCCGTTCAAGTGGCCGAACGCCCAGACGAACGTGCGACTCCTGGTCTCCACCAGCACCGGGGCGACCGCCGGACCGTTCACCAAGGACTGCACGATCATCATCGGCTGACCCGCCGGCTCCGGGCCCCGGCCACCGCCCCGCTGGAGGGCGGCGGTCCGGGGCCTGTCCGTGTCCCGGCGGCGTCCCCGCACGCCACCGCCCCAGCTCAGCCGCAGTTGGCCGTGACCTGTCGCCCCCGTATCCCGGTTCCCACCCGGTACGTGGTCAGCGCGGTGCCGTTGCACACGTACGACGCCCAGCCGTACCCCGTGCTCACGGCGGACCAGGTGCCGGTGGCCGGGTCCTTGCGGTCGATGGTGATCCAGAGCAGGTACTCCTCGCCCGGCCCGTACGGGCACGCCACGTCGCCTGAGCCCTCGATGGCGCCGTTGTAGTAGTAGACGTCGAAGATGGCGATGCAGTTCGGGGCGGCCTGGGCGGGGGCCGCCGCCGCGACGGTGAGCCCGGTGACGGCGGTGGCCAGGGCCGCGGCGGCGACGCCGACCCGGTGGCGGAGTTTCGACATGGGTGTTCCTCTCCGGAGGGGATGTGTCGGACGGAGTCAAGCCCGGCGGGCGGGCCCCGGACAACGCCCGCGGGCGTGGCCGGGTGCCGGCGGCGGGTAACCGGGTGCCGTCCGACGGCGGCGTCGCAGGTGAGGACAACCGAAGTCCGATGTGGATGGAGAAATTCGGACATGGCCGGGCGGCGGTCGGAATCTGGGTGCGCCGCCCCCATGACAGGGGGCGGTCGGGCCACCAGGCTCTCGGTAACCGGGTGAGAGACCCGGGGCCACGGACCCGTGCCCGACCTGGGCCGGGAACCCGGGTGCGACCCGGGCCACGCAGTGAACCGAGGAGGCCGGATGACCGTCGAGGAACTGGTGCGGAGCTGGAAGGACCCCGACCATCGGACCGGTACCGGACACCCGGCCGGGGAGATCGTGGTGGCCCGTTCCGACGATCCCGACTACCCGCCGTTGAGCACCTGCCCCGGGGTCGGCCTCTGCACCGTGACCGGCCCCTGGATGGCGCTGCCGCTCGCCGCAGACCCCGAGTGCGACTGACCTCACCGGTACTGGTCGGCAGGGACCCCGAACTGGCCGTCCTCACGGCCGCCCTCGGCCACGTCGCGTCCACCGGTACCGGCGCGGCCGTCGTGGTGCTCGGGGACGCGGGCATCGGCAAGACCCGGCTGGTCGGTGAGGTCTGCCGGCGGACCGACCTGCCCGTCCTGCGTGGCCGGGCCGGCTCGCCGGTGCTGTCCGTGGCCTACCGGCCGCTCGCCGAGGCGCTGGTGTCCGCCTTCCCCGCCGGCCCGCCGCCCGACGACCCGGCACTGGACGGGTTCCGCCCCGTGCTCGGCCGGATGGTGCCCCGGTGGTGCCACCCGGGCGACCCGGGCCGCGCGGACTCCGCCCTCGTGGTCGCGGAGGCGGTGCTGCGGGTGCTCGCCGTGGTCGGCCGGCCCCGGGGCTGCGTGCTGGTGCTGGAGGATCTGCACGACGCGGACCCCGAGACGCTGGGGGCCGTGGAGTACCTGATGGACAACCTGGACCGCCATCCGGTACTGCTGCTCGCCACGGCCCGCGACCTGCGGGGACCCGCCCTGGACCTGTTCGCCGCCGCGCACCGCCGCCGGGTCGCCGACCTGGTCGAACTCGGCCCGCTCAGCCCCGGGCAGGTCGCGGTCCTCGCCACGCGCTGCCTGGGGACCGCCCCGTCGGCCACGGTCCTGGAGCGGCTGCGCCGGGACGGTGAGGGCAACCCGTTCGTCGTGGAGGAACTCCTCGCCGGGATGGCCGCCCCGGTGGCGCCGGGGATCGCGGGGCCGCGCCGGATGTCGGGGCTCGCGGGGGCGCCCGGGCCGCCGGGCCCGCGCGGCCGGGAAGCGAACGGCGAGCCGCTGCACCGGGTGCCGGTCCCGGTGAGCCGGGCCGTCGCGGACCGGGTCGGGGCCGGCGGGGCCGACCTGCGCGACGCCCTGCGGATCGCCGCGCTGCTGGGCCGGCAGTTCCCCGCCGCGGTGCTGGCCGACGCGGCGGACCGGGACGGGGCCGAGGTGGACCGGCTGTTGCGCGCGGCCCGCGACGCCGGACTCGTCACGCCCGACCCGACCACCCCGGGCTGGTACCGGTTCCGGCACGCGCTCACCGGGGAGGCGCTGCTCGCGGACCTGCCGCCGTCCGCCCTCGCCCCCCTCGCGGCGCGGGTCGCCGCGGCCGTGGCGCGCGCCGAACCGGGCCTGCCCGGCGAGTGGTGCGAACGCGTCGCCGCCCTGCGCGAACGGGCCGGTGACCCCCGGGGAGCCGCCGACCTGCTGGCCACGGCCGGCCGACGGGCCCTCGACCTGGGCCGGGCGCGGGCCGCCGTCACGCTGCTGGAACGCGCCGCCGACCTGCGCGGGGACCACCCGCCGGACCTGCTGGAGCCGCTGCTGCGGGCGCTGCGGGCGGCGGGCCGGCCAGAGGGGGCGCTGGCGTTCGCGGACGCCGTGCACGGGCTGGTCGCGCCGCCGGTGGTCCTCGCGGGCCTGCACCTGCGGCTGGCGGAGGCGTCGGTGGCGACGGGCCGGTGGGCGGACGGCAGGGACCGGATCGCCACCGTCCGCGCGCTGCTCACTGCCGATCCGGACGGTGCCACTCCCGATCCGCCCGCCGGAACCGGGACCGGCACCGCGTCGAACGCCGACCCTGCCGCCGCCGGGTCGGACGTGGACCTCGCCCCCGCCGCGTCACGTGCCGACCTCGCCGCCGTGGACGTTCTGGAGTCGCTCGTGCTCACCGAGACCCCCGACGCGCCGCCCGGCCGTGCCGAGCACCTCGCCCGGCGCGCCGCCGCCACCGCCCGTGCGGCCGGGCTGCCGGAACTCGCCTGCCGGGCGGGGGAGGTGCTCGGTCTGGCCGCCCGGAGCAGGTCGTTCGCCGAGTCCGACGCGGAGTTCGGGTTGGTGCTGCGGACGGCGGAGGAGCACGGCCTGGGTGGGTGGCGGCTGGACGCGCTCGCGTACCTGGGCACGAACGACATGCTGCGCGACGGGGAGTACGGCCACCTGGACGCCGCGCGCGCCGCCGCCGTCGAGCTCGGGGTTCCGGGCACCCAGTGCGCCGTGGACAGCCTGCGCGCGATGCTGGCGGTGCTGCGGGGCGAGCACGACCGGCTCGCCGAGCTGTTCGGTCCGTGCCGGGAGCTGACAGGCCGGCTCGGGTACCGCCAGCTCGGCCGGTACTTGACCCTCGCGTCGGCCGTGCACGCGGGACACCGGGGCCGCCGGCCCGAGATGGACGGGCACGTCGCCGCGCTCGCCGAGGAGGGCGGCGCGGACACCCACTACCTGCCGATCGCCTGGGGCCTGGGCGGGGCGGTGTGCGCGCTGCTGGAGGAGGACCGGCCCCGGGCCCGCGCCGACCTGGCCCGCGCGCGTGAGCACGAGCGGGCGGCGGGCTCCCCGTACGGCCTGTCCGGCGGGTACGGCCTCGACCTGCTGCTCGGCGTCCTCGACGGCGACCGGGACCTGTCCGACGTGGACGCGGTCCTCGCCGATCCCCGGTCCGGCTACCGGTGGAACCGCCAGTTCGTGGCCGCCGCCGAGGGCGTGCTGCACGGCCGCGCCGGCCGGCCCGGGGCGGCCACCCGGGCGATGGGACGGTCCCGACGGGCCGCCGAGGTGTTCCCGCTGGCCGGGCACCTGGTGCTCCGGCTGGTCGCGGAGGCGGCCTACGCGGCGGACTGGGGCGACCCGCAGGCCTGGACCCGCCAGGCCGAACAGTACTTCCACGACTCCGGCCAGCGGGCCGTGGCCGCCGCGTGCCGGGGGCTGCTGCGCGGGGCGGGTACGCCGGTCGGCCGGCGGCGCGCGGGCTGGGAGGCGGTCCCCCCGGCACTGCGGGACCGGGGCGTCACGGTCCGCGAGTACGAGGTGCTCGGGCTGCTCGCCACCGGGCTGGGCAACCGCGACATCGGCCGGGGGCTGTTCCTGTCGCCGCGAACCGTGGAGAAGCACGTCTCGGCGATGCTGGCGAAACTCGGCTGCGCGGACCGGGGGGCGCTCGCCCGGTACGCCACGGGTCGGGGTTTCGTCCGGGGCTGACCCTGGTGGTCGGCTCCGGCCGTGTCCGGGTGCCCGGGGCGCACCATGCGGCTACCTGGTGGGATCAGGGCTCCAGGTCGTAGGTCAGGGTGAACTCGTGGCCCGGCAGGATCCGCCCCGTGCCGGAGATGCCGGTCAGCTCGCCCGTGCCCGAACCCGGCGCGATCACCCATTCCGCGAGCCCGCCGCTCTCGTGGTGCGTCGCCGAGTGCAGCAGCACGAAGCTGCCGGCCCGGCCGTGCAGCGTGCCCTCGATCCGCTCGATCCCGACGTAGATCGAGGGGCCGCCGTCGTCCAGGCCGAGCATGACCGCCTCGACCGCGCTGGTGCCGGCCAGGTCGCCGGTGAACGTCTTGTCCCAGTGCGTGCGGCTCATCTGGCCGCCCTCCCACGGGACCGTCCCCGCGTCCTGTGAACCCGCCACGAATGTGCTGTGCGCGACCTGACCCACTGCCCGACCCCCTCGTTCGACCGACTTCCGCCGACCCTAACCACCACCCCCGACACTTTCCGGGCCTCCGGGCGACCGGGCGCGACGGAGTGGCCCGCCCCGCTTCACCAACGGTGCCGGGCGGCCGGGTGTGAGCGTGTCCCGTACCCGATGAGGGTCTGGAATGTAACTTAGGTCTGTTTTGGTCCTGCTCCGGGAGGGGGCGGCAGTTGCCGGGTACGCGGGGACACAGGGCGCGGGTCGCGGCGGGCGTCGCGCTCGTCGTCGGGCTGCTCGCCGGCACCACCCCCGCCCGGGCCGACACCGGCGACGGCCAGGTCACCGTCACCGTGGTCCGCGACGTCAACTCCGACGGCAGCCACACCCCCGCGCTGGAGCCCGGCGAGCCGGGCCTGCTGGTCCGGCTCACCGACGACGCCGGGGCCACCCGGGACGCGACCACCGACGCGGGCGGGGTGGCCACCCTGGACCCGGCGGAGGGCGGGCTGTCCGGCGGCCGGTACCGCGTGGAGGTCGTCGTGCCCACCACCAGGTCCCATCTGCGGCCCGCCCCGGTCGGCGGCCCCGACCCGACCCTGTCGGCGCTGGTCAGCTTCGTGGACGTGCGCGGCGGGAGGAACGCCACGGTGCTGACCGGGGTGCACGACCCGGCCGACTACTGCCACGCGACCCCCGAACTGGCCACCCCGTGCGCGCGGCAGGGCGCGGCGGCCACCCCGGACAGCCGGGCACTGGTGTCCTGGCCCCTCGACCAGCCCGGCGCGGCCCCGGCCCCGGGGACATCGGGCGCCACCGTCGAGGCCGTGACCTCCCAGATCGGCGCGACCTACGGCCTGGCCTACCAGCGCGACCGCGACCGCCTCTTCGTCGGCGCCCTCACCAAACGCATGACCCCCTACGGCCCGGCCGGCCCCGGCGGCATCTACCTGATCGACCGGGCCACGAGGACCGTGACCACCTTCGCGACCGTCCCCGACGCGGGCGCCGCCGCGCACGCCGCCGACCTGGACCGCGACAGCCTCGCGGTCAACAACGCCGTCGGCAAGGAGGGGCTCGGCGACCTGGACCTGTCCGCCGACGGCCGGACCCTGTACGCCGTCGGCCTGCGGGCCCGCGCCCTCTACCTCTACGACGCGACCGGCACCACGGCCGGCGCTCCCCAGCGGACGGTCCCGATCCCCGACCCGGGCTGCCCGACCGGCCCGGCCGACTGGCGGCCGTACGGGCTCGGCTACCACGACGGCGCGATGTACGTGGGCGGCGTCTGCGCCGCCGAGGGCAGCCAGCGGCGCGAGGACCTGCGCGCGTACGTGCTCCGGCTCGACGGCGCGGCGTTCACCACGGTCGTCGCGCACAACCTGGAGCACCGCCGGGGCGGCCGCGACGGGTACTGGCGGCCGTGGCAGCCGACGTACGAGCCGTACAACAGCGCGGACGGCAGGTTCGACGACCCGGACGTACCCAAGAGAGGGTGGTTCCGGGAGGCCAACCGCCCGCAGCCGATCCTGTCGGACCTGGTCTTCGACCGGGACGGCTCGATCGTGCTCGGCTTCCGCGACCGGCTCGGCGACCAGGCGGGCCTCGACGCGCCCGGCCCGGTCGGCGCGGTCGACACGGGCCGGCGCTCGCTCGACGCGGCGATGGGCGACATCACCCGGGTCTGCCGGACCGGCGACGGCTACGTGTGGGACGGCGACGGCCTGACCTGCCCCAGCCACGTCGGCGGCGTGCGCGGCGGCCCCCCGCAGCCGGGCGTCCAGGAGTACTACCCGGGCGACTACACCGACGACACGCACGCCGAGGGCGCGATGGGCGGGCTGGCGTTCGCGCCCCGGTTCACCGGCACCGCCTCGACGATGGTGGCCCCGGTGGGCGTCCGCAGGTTCGACAACAAGACGGGCGAGGGCGGCCAGGACTTCCCGGTCGACGGCGGGCGGGGCTCCTTCGGGCGGGCCAACGGGCTCGGCGACCTCGAACTGCTCTGCGACCCGCCGCCGGTGCAGGTCGGCAGCCGGGTGTGGTTCGACCGGGACCGCGACGGCCGCCAGGACCCGTCCGAGGAACCGCTGCCCGCGGCGACGGTGACGCTGCTCGACGCGGCAGGGAAGAAGCTCGCGTCGACGACGACGAACTCCCGGGGCGAGTACCTGTTCGCGGTCGGTCCGGGCGCCGAGTACCAGCTGACGTTCGACGTGACCACGGCCGACACCTCGGCCCTC
Organism: Longispora urticae; assembly: GCF_053902585.1. NCBI lineage: Bacteria > Bacillati > Actinomycetota > Actinomycetes > Micromonosporales > Micromonosporaceae > Longispora > Longispora urticae. The sequence goes on along the minus strand of NZ_JAQZSH010000023.1, from coordinate 108,655 downwards.
CCGGGCAGGCCGGCCCCCGGGACCCTGCTGGCGACCAGGGCCGGCCCGGAGCCCCCCGGCCGGTCGGTGCGCCTGACCACGGGGGCGGCGGGACACAACGACCACACCCTCGACGCGGGGTACGACGTCCCGCCCGGTCCCTCCGGCACCCCGGCCGCGGTGGGCGCGCCGCACCGGAGGTCGGACGCGCTGGCCGGCACGGGGACGACGTGGATCCTCGGCGGGCTGGCCGCCGGGCTGGCGTTCCTCGGGGTGGGGGCCGGCATGTTCGTGGCGGCCCGCCGCCGGATGCGCCTCGACTGACCGGCGGGTCCCGGGGCCGGGCCGCCGGGGCCGGGCCGCTAGAAACAGTCGTCGCCCGCTCCGGCGCCGGCCGGGCGGATGCGTCGCGGCGGCGTGGCCGCCGCGACCCTCGTACTAGTTCGCGCCGAACGGGTCCAGCCCGCGCGGGCCGGCCTCGGTGTAGTGCACCGTGTCGTACGTGCCGTCGAAGTTCGTGTCGGTGACCGTCACGTCGGCGACCCCGTCGAAGTTGGTGTCCGCCGCCGCGTAGTCGGCGTTGCCGTCGAAGTCGGTGTCCAGGATGACCTGGTCGACCATGCCGTCGCCGTTGGTGTCCAGGTAGATCGCGTCCGCCTGGCCGTCGCCGTCGCGGTCCACCATCAGCGAGTCGACCCGGCCGTCGTGGTCGGTGTCCGCGTACACCGCGTCGATCTGACCGTCACCGTCGGTGTCCACCGAGGCCGTGTCGAGCGTGGTCCCGTCGCCGTGCTCGGAGGTGTAGACCACCTCGGAGAGGCCATCGTCGTTGGCGTCGACGGCGACCGAGTCCGCGTACCCGTCGTGGTCGGTGTCCGTGATCGTCTCGTGGCCGCCACCAGCGTGGTCGACGACGACCACCTCGGCCGGCTCGTCCGTGCTCCAGTCGTCCATCTCTGCCATCTCTGCTCCCTCTCGCGTCTGCGCACACCATAGGAGATGCCGGCCAGCGGTCTGATCCCCGCTTCGTGCCAACGCGCCGTGGTCACTCTCCGTGTGTTGTTACCGGTTCATGACACGGCGGGGACGGGGCGGGCATATTGGCCCGGCAGTGTGGCCTCACCAGCCGGTTCAGGACGGGGAGGGCACATCGCGGTGACTACGGCGACAAGCATGATAACTCTGAGTGGTCGGGATGTCCTGGCCGCCGGGGCGTGGCTCGCGGGGCGGGTCGTGCGGACACCGGTGGTCCGGTCGGCCGCCCTCGACGCGCTCGCCGGGGCCCGGCTGTGGCTGAAGGCCGAGAACCTGCAGCGCGGCGGCTCGTACAAGTACCGGGGGGCGACCCTGGCCGTGGGGCGGATCGCCGACGAGGGCCGGCACACCGGGGTGATCGCGCAGAGCACCGGGAACCACGCCGTGGCCGTCGCGCTCGCCGCCCGCGAACGCGGCCTGCGCGCCGTCGCCGTCCTGCCCGTCGACGCCTCCCCGGCGAAGATCGCCCTGGTGCACGCCGCCGGGGCCGACGTGATGCTCGCCGGCCACACCCTCGCCGACCGGCTGGAGGTGGTCGAACGGCTCCGGGTCTCCACCGGGCACGCCGTCCTCGACGCGTACGACCACCCGGACGTGATCTGCGGCCAGGGCACCGCCACCCTCGAACTCCTCGACGAGGTCCGCACCCGGGGCGCGCGCCTCGACGCCGTGGTCCTGCCGGTCGGCGGCGCGGGCGGCCTCGCCGGGGCCTGCCTGGCCGCCGAGGGCCACGACCTCGCCGTGTACGGGGTCGAGCCGGTCGGCAACGACTCCCTCGCCCGGAGCCTGGTCAGCGGCAACCGGGTCACCGTGGTCCCCGAACCGACCCTCGCCGACGGGCTGCGGCCCGCGCAGGTCGGCCGGCTGCCCTTCCGGCTCGTCCGGGACGTGGTGTCCGCCGTGGTCCGGGTGGACGACGCGGCCATCGCGCACGCCGTGCGGCTCGCGCTGTACGAGGCGAAGCTGCTGGTCGAGCCGTCGGCCGCCGCCGCGCTCGCCGGGGCGCTCCAGCTCGCGGCGGCCGGCGGGCTCGGCGACATCGGCGTGGTCCTCACCGGCGGCAACATCGACCCGGGCACCCTCGCCGGGATCCTGACGACAGCGGACCCGACCGCACCCGGCCACCCGGCCGGCACCAGCACCGGCCACCGGGCCGGCACCCACCCCGGCCACCCGGCCGGCACCTACTCCCAGGAGGCCACCGTATGACCGGCGACGCGCGGATCAGGGTCGGGGTGCTCTTCGGCGGCCCCTCGGCCGAGCACGCGGTGTCCTGCTCCTCGGCCCTGGCGGTCGTGCGGGCGCTGCCCCGGGACCGGTACGCGCCGGTCGTGGTCGGGGTGACGCGGGAGGGCGACTTCCGGCTCGTACCCGAAGACGTGGTGGAGGGGTTGATGACCCCGCCCGCCGGCGTGCGCGCGATCGACGACCACCTGGAGGTCGTCGGCCCCCTGGTCGAGCTGCGGCCCGGCCGGCCGGGCGTCGCCGTGCTCGCCGACGGGGACCCGGTCGCGCACCTCGACGTCGTGTTCCCGCTGCTGCACGGCCCGTTCGGCGAGGACGGCGTGCTCCAGGGCCTGCTGGAGTTCCTCGGCGTGCCCTACGTCGGCGGCGGCATCGCGGCCTCGGCGGTCGGCATGGACAAGGTGGCGATGAAGCGCGCGTTCCTCGCCGAGGACGTGCCCGTCACCCCGCACGTGTGGGTCGACGAGGTCCGCTGGCGGGGGATGGCCGACCCGTTGTCGCTGGCCGACGGCCTGGAGTACCCGCTGTTCGTGAAGCCGGCCAACATGGGCTCCTCGATCGGCATCAGCCGGGTGGTCGAACCCTCCGACCTGGTCGCGGCCGTGGACAAGGCCCTCGAATACGACCCCGTGGTGGTCGTCGAGCAGGGCGTCACCGGCCGGGAGATCGAGTGCGGGGTGCTCGGCGGCTTCGAGCCCGAGGCGTCCTGCGTCGGCGAGGTCACCGTCAGCGGCGGCTGGTTCGACTACGACCAGAAGTACCTGGGCACCCTCGACCCGATGATCGTGCCCGCCGTGCTGCCCCCGCACGTGGAGGCCCGGACCCGGGAACTGTCCGTGGCGGCGTTCCGCGCGGTCGGCGGCTGGGGCCTGGCCCGGGTCGACTTCCTCTACGACGAGGCCGCCGACACGCTCTACGTCAACGAACTCAACACGATGCCCGGGTTCACGGCGCACTCGATGTACCCGAAGGTGTGGCAGGCCTCCGGGGTGTCCTACCAGGACCTGCTGGACCGGCTGATCGCCCTCGCGTTCGAGCGGCACGCCCGCAAGCGGGGCATGTCGTGATCCTGCTGTCCGACCCCCGGGTCGCGGCCGTCCCGCTCCGCGACAACGGCGAGGCCCTCGTCGACCTGCGCGAGGTCCCCGACCTGCTGGTCGACCCCCGGCTCGCCGACCCCGCCGGCGCCTACGCCCACCTGCGGGAGAACGCCGTCGACCGCCTGCTCGCCGCGCAACGCGCCCTGCCCGACGGCCTGCGGCTGCTCGTCGTCGAGGGCTACCGGCCGCTGGGCCTGCAGAAGACCTATTTCGACGGGTACCGCGACGAGCTGCGCCTCAGCTATCCCGACTGGGACCCGGCGCGGCTGCACGTGGAGGCCAGCAAGTACGTGTCCCCGCCCGAGGTGGCCCCGCACAGCACCGGCGGCACGGTCGACCTGACCCTGTGCACCGCCGAGGGCGTCGAGCTGGACATGGGCACCCTGGTCAACGACAGCCCGCTGGCCAGCGGGGACGCGTGCTTCACCGGGTCGGCCGTGTCCGCCGCCGCCCGGGGGAACCGCGACGTGCTCGGGACGGTGCTCGGCGCGGCCGGGTTCGTGAACTACCCGACGGAGTGGTGGCACTGGTCGTTCGGGGACCGGTACTGGGCGCTGAGCACCCGGGCCGCCGCGACCCGGTACGGGCCCGTCGAACTGTGACGGCGGGCGCCGCTCCCGAGCGTCGGCGGCTGCACGAGCTGGACCTGCTCCGGATCGGCGCCGCCGTCGCCGTCGTCGTCTTCCACTACACGTTCTCCGGCTGGATGCAGGGCCTGAGCCCGGCGCGCTTCCCCGGCCTCGGCGAGGTGACGCGCTACGGGTACCTCGGCGTCGACCTGTTCTTCGTGATCAGCGGCTTCGTGGTGCTGCTCAGCGCGTGGGGCCGCACGGCGCGCGGGTTCGCCGTGTCCCGGGTGGTCCGGCTCTACCCGGCCTTCTGGGTCGCGGTCACCCTCACGGCGCTCGTGTCGGTGCTGTCGGGCAGGTTCCGGGTGGGCCCCGGCCAGTACCTGGCGAACCTCACCATGCTCAACCCGGCCGTCGACATCGCCAACATCGACGTCGTGTACTGGACCCTGTGGGCCGAGCTCCGCTTCTACCTGCTCGTGTTCGTCCTCGTCCTGATCGGCCTGACCCGCCGCCGGGTCCTCCTCGCGCTGTGGGCCTGGCTCGCGGTCACCCTGGGCACCCAGCTCGGCCTGCTGCCCGGGTTCGTGGACCTGCTCGGCCAGTCCACGTTCGCGCACTACTTCATCGCGGGCATGGCCCTCGGCCTCGTCTACCGCTCCGGCCCGACCTGGGAACTGGGCGCGATCCTCGCCCTGTGCTGGGGCAACGCCCTCTACCGGGGCGTGGGGTTCGCGGCGGGCGTGGGGGACCGGTACGCGACCGCGTTCTCGCCGGTGGTCGTGTGCGTCGTGATCACGGCCGTGTTCGCGGTGATGCTGCTGGTGGCCCTGCGCCGGACGGCGACGCTCGGCCGGCCCTGGATGGCACACGCCGGCTCCCTGACCTACCCGCTGTACCTGGTGCACGCCCACGTCGGTTTCGTGGTTCTGGCCTGGCTCGGCCCGCACGTGAACAGGTACGCGCTGGTCGCGGGGCTGACGGCCGCGATGGGGCTGCTCGCCTGGGGCATCCACATCGGCGTGGAACGCCCACTGGCGCCCCGGTTGAAGGCGCGGCTCGACAAGGCGGCCCGGGTGCCGGCCCGGACGGGGTGAGGCCCCTTGCCCGTGCGGCCCACGCTGGCACCACCGCCCGCCCGGCGAGCCGCCGTCCGTCGGGCGACAGCGCACCGGGCCGCCGGCCGCGCGGACGCGTACCCGTCGAGGGTTGCTATGCCGACTGGCGGATCACCAGTTCCGTCGGGAGCACGATCGCCGGCTCCGCCGCCTCCCCGGCCGCCAACCGCAGCACCTGCCGGGCCATCTCCCGCCCGATGTCCACGATCGGCTGCCGCACCGTCGTCAACGGCGGATCGGTGTACCGGGCCAGCTCGATGTCGTCGAACCCGACCACGGCCACGTCCTCCGGCACCCGCCGGCCGGCCGCCCGCAACGTGCCCAGCGCGCCGTGCGCCATCAGGTCCGAGGCCACGAACACGGCGTCCAGCGCGGGATCGTCGTCGAGGAGCTGACGCATGGCCACCGCCCCCGACTCGCGGGTGAAGTCCCCGACCGCGACGATGGACCGGCTGGGGGAGTCCCGCAGCGCGCCCCGGTAGCCGGCGAGCCGGTCGATGCCCGCGACCATGTCCTGCGGGCCGGCGATGGTGGCGATCCGGGTCCGGCCCAGGGCCAGCAGGTGGTGCACGGCCGCCGTCACGCCGCCGATGTGGTCCACGTCGACGTAGGGCACGGTGGCCGGGCCGAGCGGACGACCGCTGCACACCACGGGGATGCCCATCCGGGCCAGCTTGCCGGGCAGCGGGTCCGAGCCGTGCATCGACGCGAACAGCACCCCGTCCACGTGCCGGGCCGCCGCGTACCGCTCGACGCGGTCGTGGCTGGCCGGCGAACCCGCGAGCATCAGGACGAGCTGCTTGTCGGCGGCCTCCAGCTCCTGGCTGACCCCCCGGATGACGCTCGGGAAGAACTGGTCGTCGGAGAACACCCGGGTCGCGGCCTCCGGCAGGACCAGCGCGATCGAGTCGGTGCGCTGGGTGACGAGGCTGCGGGCGGCCAGGTTCGGCACGTAGCCGAGGTCGCCGATCGCCCGGTTCACCGCCTCGCGGATGGACTCGGCGACCGAGGTCGAGCCGTTCACCACCCGCGAGACGGTCGCCCGCGACACGCCGGCCCGCGCCGCCACCTGCTCCAGCGTGGGCCGCCCCCGTGACGCGTTCATTCCTCAGCCCTCCAGGCCGTTCCGGCGGATCACGTCGCGGTACCAGAGGGCACTGTCCTTCGGTTCCCGGCGTTGCGTGTCGTAGTCGACGTGCACGATCCCGAACCGCTTACGGTAGCCCTCGGCCCACTCGAAGTTGTCCAGGAGTGACCATACGAGATAGCCGCGCAGATCCACTCCCCGGGCGATGGCCTCGTGGGCCGCGCGCAGGTGCCCGTCGAGGTAGGAGATCCGGTCCGCGTCGGCCGTGCCCGCCGCGAACGCCCCGCCGTTCTCCGTGATCATCAGGGGGGTGCCCGGGTAGTCGCGCGCGATCCGTTCCAGCAGCCGGGTCAGGCCGGCCGGCTCGATCTGCCAGCCCATGTCGGTCACCGGGCCCGCCGCCGGCAGGAACTCGATGTCCCGGGTGCCCGGGTAGGCCTCGCCGCCGCCGGTCGCGCCGGGCCGGGCCCGCACGTACAGCGGCATGTAGTAGTTGACGCCCAGCAGGTCGATCGGCTCGGAGATCACCTTCAGGTCGGTGTCGCGGATGTGCGCGGCGACCAGATCCAGGACATCCGACGGGTACTCGCCGCGCAGCACCGGGTCGAGGAAGATCCGGTTCTGCAACCCGTCGACCAGGCGCGCGGCGGCCACGTCACCCGGGTCGTCCGGGTCGACCGGGGACACCGAGGCCGGGTTGAGCGTCAGTCCGATGGTGCGCGCCCCGGCCGCCCGCAGCGCCCGGGTGGCCAGCCCGTGCGCGAGCAGGAGGTGGTGCACCGCCGCGAACGCCTTGCCCGGGTCGCGCTGCCCCGGGGCGTGCACGCCGTTGCCGTAGCCGAGGTACGCCGAGCACCACGGCTCGTTCAGGGTGGTCCAGGTCGGCACCCGGTCACCGAGCCGGTCGTGGACGGCCGCGGCGTAGTCGGCGAAGCGTTCGGCGGTGTCCCGGGCCGTCCAGCCGCCGGTGTCCTCCAGCGGCTGGGGGAGGTCCCAGTGGTACAGGGTCACGATCGGTTCGATGCCGGTCTCGATCAGCCGGTCGACGAGCCGGTCGTAGAAGTCCAGGCCGCGCGGGTTCAGCCCCCGGCCGTCGGGCGCGACCCGGGCCCAGGACACCGAGAACCGGTACGCCGGCAGGCCCAGGTCGGCCATCAGCGCCACGTCCTCGGCGTAACGGTGGAAGTGGTCGCACGCCACGTCCCCCGTGTCGCCGCCGGCCACCCTGCCGGGCGTGTGACTGAACGTGTCCCAGATGGACGGTCCCCTGCCGTCCGCCGCGACCGCGCCCTCGATCTGGTAGGCGGCCGTGGCGGCCCCCCACACGAAACCCTCCGGGAAAGTGATCATCCCTTAACCGCCCCCTGCATGATTCCTCCGATGATCTGTTTGCCGAGCAGGCCGAACACGACGAGCAGCGGCAGGGTGGCCAGCACCGTGCCGGTGAGGGACAACGCGTAGTCGGTGACGTAGCCGCTGCGCAGCTGCGACAGCGTGACCTGCACCGTGTGGTTCTCCGGCGAGGACAGCACGACCAGCGGCCAGAAGTAGTCGTTCCACGCGGCCAGGAACGTGAGCATGCCGAGGACGGACGCGGCCGGCCGGGCGACCGGCAGCACCACGTGCCAGAACAGCCGCTGGGTGGAGCAGCCGTCCATCCGGCCCGCCTCCAGCAGCTCCTTCGGCAGCGCCTCCGAGAGATACTGGGTCATGAAGAACACCCCGAAGGCGTTGACCAGCGCGGGGACCACGACCGCCTGGAGCGAGTCCGTCCACTCGATCTTCGCCATCAGGATGTACAGCGGGATGATGCCCAACTGGGTGGGCACCATCATCGTGCCCACGATGAACACCAGGAACGCGGTGCGCCCCCGGAACCTCAACCGGGCGAAGGCGAACCCGGCGAGGGTGGAGAACAGCACCACCGACACCGTGATCGACAGCGACACGAGCACCGAGTTGAGCATCGCCGTCCCGAACGGCACGGTCTCGAACACCCGGCGGACGTTGTCCAGCAGGTGCGCGCCGGGCAGCAGCCGCGCGCTGCTCAGCGCCGAGGTGTCCGAGGACGCGACGACGACGCTGAAGTACAGCGGGAAGGCCGAGAAGAACACCACGGCCGTCAGGCTCAGGTAGACCAGTCTGCGCGTCACGAGCTGCTCCTGATCCTGCGGACGAACAGGTAGTTGAGCCCGGCGCCCAGCACGATCACGGCGAACATGACCCAGGCGGTCGCCGAGGCGTACCCGAACTGGAAGCCCTTCGTGAACGCGTGCTCGTAGAGGTAGAGGGACAGCGTCTGGAACTGCCGGTCCGTGCCCCCGGTGATCCCGTTCGGCCCGCCGCCCCCGAACAGCTGCGGCTGGGCGAAGACCTGCAACCCGTAGATCGTGGACACCACGACCGTGAAGATGATCGTCGGCCGGATCATCGGGATCGTGATCCGGGTCAGCTGTTGCAGGCCGGTGGCCCCGTCCAGCGTCGCCGACTCGTAGAGCTCCCGGGGCACGGCCTTCATCGCCGCCAGGTAGATCAGCGAGTTGTAGCCGGTCCACTGCCAGACGATCATGGTGGCGATGGCGACGTGCGAACTGGCCGTGCCGTTCTGCCAGTCGATCCGGCCCGCCCCGAGGGACTCCAGGATGCCGTTGATCAGCCCGAAGTCCCTCCCGAACAGTTGCGAGAAGATGACCGCCACCGCGACCACCGAGGTGACGTTCGGCAGCAGCAGCCCGAGCCGGAAGAATGTCCGGCCCCGCAGCGGCCGGTTGAGCAGGTGCGCCAGGACCAGCGCGAACAGCAGTTGCGGGACGGTGGACAGCACCAGGATCGAGAGCGTGTTGCCGAGCGCGTTCCAGAAGTACGGGTCGCCGAACAGTTCCCGGTAGTTGCCCAGCCCGACGAACGGGTGCTCCTCGGACAGCAGCGTCCAGTCGTGCAGGGACACCCAGGCCGTGTAGAGCAGCGGGAACAGCCCGAAGGCCCCGAAGAGCAGGAAGAACGGGGCGATGTACAGGTACGGCGAGGCCTTCAGGTCCCAGCGGTACAGGCGGTCGGGGGCCATTACTTCAGCTTGGCCACGTCGGACAGTACCTGCTTCCAGGCGTCGTCGGCCTTCTGCTGACCGTTCTCGATCCGCCCGAGCCCGGAGCCGATCGTGGTGAACACGTCACCGGTGCGCGGCCCCATGTACTGCGGCTTCACGGCCTTCGCCGAGTCGGAGAAGATCTGCCCGATCGGCGCGTTGTTGAAGAAGTCCTTCTTGAACCCGGTGATCTCGGGGCTGCTGTACAGCTCCGGGGTCGACGGGAAGTTGCCGGTCGCCTTGAACACCTTGGCCTGCTGGGCGGGCGCGGTGAGCCACGAGATCAGCTCGTACGCCTCCTTGGCGTGCTTGCCCTGCTTCGGCAGCGTCAGGTGCGTGCCGCCCATGCTGCCCGCCCCGCCGGGGACCGCCGCCACGTCCCACTTGCCGGACGCGTTCTTGGCGTTGGTCTGGATGTAGGAGGTCATCCACGCGGGGCACACGATCGTGGCGAACGAGCCCTTCTCGAAGGCCGCCGTCCACTCCGGGGTCCACGCGGTCAGCTTCGCCGACATGCCCGCGTTGATGGCGTCCACCGAGGTGTCCCACGCGGCGCGCACCCCGGGGTTGGAGTCCACGACCAGGTTGTTCTGCTTGTCGTAGACGCCCTGCGAGCCCTGCTCGACCATGGCCCGGAACATGTTGCCGGAGCTCTCGAAGAACGCCGACTCGGGCTTCTTCGCCTTGTACTCCTTGCCGACCTTCACGTAGTCCGCCCAGGTGGGCCAGAGCTTGGACACCGCGTCGCGGTCGGTGGGCAGCCCGGCCGCCGCGAACAGGTCGTTGCGGTAGCACATGGCCATGCCGCCCACGTCGGTGCCGAGCCCGACCAGGGACTTCCCGTCACCGGACAGGCCCTGCTGCCACTTCCACGGCAGGAACCTGCCCTCCAGGTTCCCCGCGCCCCGGTCGAGCAGGTTGTGGAACTTCTGCGGCTGCGCGGTGAACTGGCTGATGTAGCCCACCTCGATCGCCTCGATGTCCGCCGCGCCGGTGTTCGTGGCCAGGTGCGCGGTGACGTTCTGGTGGTGGGCGGCGAACTCGGAGACCCGCTCCTCGATCTGGATGTTCGGGTGGGTGGCCTTGTACTCCTCGTACAACGGCTTGAAGCCGAAGTCGCCGAAGAGCCCGATGGTGAGCTTGACCTTCTCGGCTTTCTCGTCGCTGCTGCCGCACGCGGCGGCGGAGGCGAGCAGGCAGATCGCGAGGAGCGGGGCGAGGACGCGACGCATGATGACCTTCCTTAGAGGGTGATGACGGACTGGTTGCCGGTGCCCACGGTGCTGGGCCCGTTGCCGATGGCGTTCCACACCTCGAGCCGCACGCGGCCGTTGGTGAGGTTGCCCGGCGTGCCGGTGGCCGACGAGAGGCCGACGGAGGTGGTGTAGTGCTCCCACCCGGGAGCCGGGTCGGTGGCGAAGTACCGGTAGGTCTCCACGCGGTCCCAGGAGCCGTCCCCGGTCAGGTCGTAGGACACCCGGACCTGGGTGCCGTTGGCCACGGTGCTCCCCGCGTCGACGAACAGGTCGAACGTCGTGGTGGCGGCCGAACGGGTCAGGTTCAGGCCGGAGGCGGTGAAGACCGAGGCATTGGCGGGTACGCCGTCGTGGTTGGTCCCGCCGGCGGAGGCCACGGGGGCCGTGCCCGCCGGGGCGGTACCGCCGAGGGTGCCGTTGGACTGGAGGTACAGCGTCCGGCCCGACGGGTTGCCGGTGGGGGAGGTCGTCGGGCTGGGACCCGCGGTGGGGCTGGTGGTGGGCGACGGTGTCGGGCTCGGCGTCGGGTTGGTGCCGCCGCCGGCGCTGCCACCACTCCACGTGTACGCGCCGTTCGTCGCCGTCCTCCCCGCCGGGACCTGGAGCGTCCAGCCGTTGGAGAACGTCACCGTGATCGGGGCGTTCGTGATGTTCGAGGCCACGTAGGTGCGCGCCCCGTTCTTCGTGAACACCGCCGACAGCGGATGGCCACCGGTCACCGAGGTGTCGACGTTGCCGAGCGCCGCGGCGTTGCGGATCCAGTGGAAGGTGTGCGCCTTGCTCTCACCCTCCTCGCTGGTGAAGCCGCTGTTGTTCCGGAAGTTCGCCAGCGCCGCGTCCCCGTCGCCGAGCGCCTGGAACTCCCACAGGATGTCCTGCCACACGCTCGGCGGGCCGCCGTTGTTCGTGGTCAGCTCGGCGTAGTTGGCCCGTACGTACGCCGGGTTGTTGCCCAGGTACAGGTGTCCGCCGGTCACGGGGAGCATGTTGATGCCCTGGATCATCTCCGGCTCGGCGCTGAACCAGGTCGCGTACGCGGCCCCGTCGCCCCACACCATGCCCACCGTCCTGTGGCCGAACGCCGCCGGGAAGTTCGCGTCGCGGCTGTCGAACCAGTACTCCTGGATCGCCGCCGCCTGGGTCGTGTAGAGGAACACGCCCGCGTCCCGGACCGCCGTGTTGCCGGTCGCCTGGCCCCACTGGATCAGGGCGTTGGCGAAGTTCATCCCCTCCGACGAGGACTCCTGGTTGTTGCCCGCCCCGAACGAACCGTGCCCGGAGGCCCAGTCGTGCCCGGCGTAGATGTCGAAGTCGCGCAGGTACGGGAACCGGTTGTCCGCGCGGTCGTAGTTGTTCGCGTCCCGGATCAGCAGGTCCACCATGCCGCCGTACCTACCGGTGGTGGCCCACTGCGGGTCGAACTTGGCGAGGGTGGCCGCCGCCGCGACGAAGTACCCGTAGTGGAAGTGGTGGTCGTTGAGCTCCTGGTCCGACCCGTACGAGGCCGGGTAGCCGATCAGGGTGCCCCAGTTCTGGTCGTAGTAGAACAGCCGCGACGTCTTGCCGGGGCTCGCCGTGAACCAGTCCGTGAGCCGGGTCCGGATCGCGTTCAGCGCCGCGTCCCGGGTGCCGGTGTTGCCGAGCTGGTCGGCGATCTCCGCGATCCGGGCGGCCCGGCCGAGGCCCTTGCCGGTCCAGTACGTGTCGTCGCCCCGGAAGTCGGTCGGGTTGCCGGCCACCTGCGCCAGGTACGCGTCGAGGGTCGCCCGGTCCGCTCCCGCGTTGTCCGCGACGGCCGGGATCTCGGGCAGTACCCCCTGGAACGCCATGCCCGTGGTGAACTGGCCGATCCCGGCGAGGACCTTCATCGTGCCGCGCGCCGAGACGTAGGTGAAGGCCTGCGGGGTCGCCCCGGTCAGCGCGCGCCACTGGTGCGGGTAGAGCGCCGCGACCGTGCCGGCGGACCCGGCCTCCCGCGCCGTGGTCGTGAAGGAGTAGGTGGTCGCGACGTTGCTGGTCGCCGGGTTGTAGGCGTAGGCCACCTTCGTCCCGGTCACATGGTTGTGCGCGTACCGCCCGAGGCTCGTGGCCAGCGCGGCCCGGTCGCCCGGCGGCAGCGCGAGCACCGAGAAGTAGCCCCTGCCGGCGAGGCTCGACGTGATCGTCCCCCCGCTGACCTGCCAGGTCGCGCCCGCCGGGGCGTAGGCGGCGTACTCGTGGCCGTTCGCCGTGAAGCCGATCGTGGCGCCGGAGTTGGACCAGACCTGCGGCGCGTTCACCGTGAGCTGCGCGTTGCCGCCCGTGACCTGGTAGTAGCTGAACGGCAGCCCGTGGCCGATCGTGGCCCGCAGGGTGCGCGCGCCGTCCGTCCAGTAGGGGCTGACGGTCCAGTCGGTCCAGCCGTCGACCTTCACGTTCGGCGCGTTCAGCCCGGCGACCCCCACCTGGAGGTCCTGCACGTACGGGAAGTGGTACTCGCCCACCCCGGTACTCGTGCCGCTGATCTGCGGCGTCGTGTTCGCCGAGAGGCCCAGGCCACCCGGTAACGTGTCGAACGAGACCGGGTGCGCGTGCAACGGCTCGCCGAACGCGCAGTCGGTCTTCTTGAACAGGATCGTCGACCACCAGTCGTTCGTCGGCACGGGGCCGGCGGGCGCGTTGGCGGTCACGAACTGCCGCGGGTTGGTCGACAGGTTGCCGCAGCCGGTCGGCAGGGGACCGGCCGGCGTGGTGGTGTAGCTGCCGGCGCCGACCGGATCGGCCTGGGCGCCGGTGCTCAGGACGTGGGTGAGGGTGCCGGCGACGAGGGCCGCGCCGACAGCGGCGATGAGGATGCGGGACGGTTTCATCGTGCCTCCTGAGGGGAGGAGGTGAGAGCGCTCTCTTGCCGGGGACGCTAGCGTGACCACACTGTGTCGTCAATGTTTCCCGGTGATGTTTCACCGGTTTCGGGGCCGTGAGAGAGCGCTCTCTTCCGATTTCGCCGCACCCGGACCGAGTGGGGATCGTCGATGGGTACGCGGGCGCGCCAGCGTGCCCCGGGTCAGTTCGGCCCGGGGCGCCCCGGAACGGTTCGGCCCGGGGCACGCTGGGTCGGTTCGGCCTTCGGGTGCCTGGGTCAGCTCGGGCAGAAGGCCTTGTCCAGGACGGCGGTCACCGCCGCCCCGAAATCGCCCCGGGCCGTGGTGAACGACAGGGTCAACTGCTGGCGGCCGTCGAGGGTCCCGAACGCCCAGGTCTCGAAGCCGGGGATCGAACCGTCGTGCCCCCCAGGCGCTCTGCCCGCAGGACAGGTCCACCCGGTACACGCCGAGGCCGTAGAAGTCCGCCGCGCCCACCGGCAGGAACAGTTCCCGCTGCTCGGCCGGCCGCAGCAGCCGCCCGGCGAACAGCGCCGCGAAGAACTTGTTCAGCTCGGTGGCCGTCGACACCAGCCCGCCGGCGCTCGACGCCCACGACGGCGTCAACCGGGTGAAGTCGGCCAGCGCCCCGTCGATCTCCACGTAGCCGTGCGCGTGCGGACCGGGCAGTGTCGAGTCCGCCGGCATCGCGGTGTGCTCCAGCCGCAGCGGCCCGGTGATCCGCCGGCTGAGTTCCTCCTGGTAGGAGTGTCCGGTGGCGCTGCGCAGCACCATGCCCAGGAGCAGGTAGCCGGTGTTGGAGTAGGCCTGCGACGTGTCGGGCTCGAACAGCGGCTCGTGCGAGGTGGCCAACGCCAGCAGGTCCTCCGGACGCCACTGCTTGTCCCGGTCGCGGAGCAGGTCCGGGTAGTCGCCGAGGGAGTCGGTGTAGTCCCACAACCCGGCCGTGTGGCCGAGGAGCTGGCGCAGCGTGATCCGGTCCCCGCCGGGCACCAGCCCCGGCAGCCAACGCTCGACCGGATCGGCCAGGCTCAGCCGGCACGCTCTCCGACCAGTTGCAGGACCATGACCGAGGTGAACGTCTTGGTGACGCTCCCGATCCGGAACACGCCGTGCGGGTCGACCCTGCCGGGCCGGCCCAGTTCCGCGACGCCGGCCGAACCGGTCCACGCCCCCCGCGCGTCGCGGTACTGGACCAGCGCGCCGGGTGGGCCCGTCCCGACCAGGTCGGCCAGTGCGCGCTCCAGGCCCGGCCGGGCCGGCGGGGTCGCGTGGGCGGTGGCGGGGACGAGCAGGGTGGCCGTCACGGTGGCCGCGACGACGAGCGCGAGAGTGCGCCTCATCCGGGTACTCCTCAGGTAGGGGGCAGTGCGTTCAGCCTGGACGCCGGGGGCGTGCACCGCGTCGGACCTCGTGCTGAGCGGGACCGTCAGCACAAGGTCGCAGGGCGGGCGGTGGGCTCCGTCCGAAGTAGTGGGAGCGTGCGGCACCTGCGGATGAGACGCCCTCGGGCCGCGTCGGTACCGGTATCCGTGGGCGCTGCCGCGGGCGTGGGTGAGCCGGGCGGAGTCGTGCCGGCCGGGCGCGGGCCGCGTTGTGCCGGGCCGCGTCGGGTTGGGCCGCGCTGCGCCGTGCCACGCCGTGTCGGGCTGCGCCGCGTAGTGCCGTGCCACGCCGTGTCGGGCTGCGGGTGTCGGGGTCGTGGCGGGGGTGAAACCGCTGGTCGAACCCACTGCCGGGTGAGATGCTGCCGGCATGATCCGGCTACAGCTCAGCGCCGCTACCTCACCGGGGCCGGCACGGGCGAACTCGCCACCCGGGTCGGGATCAGCCCCGCGTCGGCGTCCCAGCACGCGGCGGTGCTCCGGGCCGCGGGCCTGCTGAGCACGGCGCGGGTCGGCAAGTCCGTGCGACACACGGTGACCGGCGCGGGAGCGGCCCTCCTGGGGACGTGACCCACGGGGCACCTACCGGCTGTTCGAGCTGAGCGCCGGCTGGCCCCGCCGGGCGGCGCGCTGGACGTCGCCATGCCGGGGTGGCCCGTGGTCACAGCGCGCGGCTCCCCGCCCGTCCCACCCGGCTCGGGCCGGACATCGTTGCGGATCAGCGGCCGGGGCGTCTTGTAACGAGTGGGGCCGGCGCAGGACACTGTCAACTTGGTGACCTCACGCACGGTGAGAACGATCTAGGCTCACCGCACCCTCGCCCGTCCCGGAAGGCCCCCGATGCTCTGCCATGCCTGCCACGTGCACCTGCGGCGGGACTTTCCGTACTGCCTGCGGTGTGGCACCTTACGCACCGGAGTCCTGATCGCGGAGTTCGAGGCACCGCACCTGCGGCACGAGGGCAGGGCGTACCCGCTGGACCGCGAGGTCACCACCATCGGCAGGGCCGGGGACAACGACCTGGTCATCGACCATCCGAGTGTGTCGCGCCGGCACGCGCGGGTGGCGCGTACCCCTCAGGGATTCTCGGTCGAGGATCTGGGGTCCTTCAACGGGACCGGGGTCGCCGACCGCACCCTGTTCGCCGACTCGGCCCTGCTGCCGGACAGCACCCAGCTGTACATCGGGGACGTGCCGGTGCGGTTCGAGCAGCCCCGGTCGGCGGCGGTCGGCGGCCGGACGATGGTGCGGGGCACGGAGCACACGTCGCTGGCCACGTCAGCGGACCACGCCACGTCGGCTTCCCCGCCGGGGCACCCCGCCCCCGGCGGCCCCCCGGAACCGGCCCCCACCGCCACCGAACCCCTCGGCATCCGCCCCCGCCGCCGAGGCCACTGGGCCCTCAAGGAGGTCCCCGGCGGCGGCACCTGGGTACTGCGCAACACGCGTACCGGCCGGTATCTCGAACTCGACGACCGCGACGTCTTCCTCTGGCACCTGCTCGACGGGCGCAACACGGTGCGTGACCTCCTGTTCGCGTTCGCGGAGGAGTACGGCGAGCTGGCGCTGCCCCGGATCGAGCGCACCCTGCACACCCTCGGCGCGCACGAGTTCGTGCGCGGGCTGCACGGGCAGGCCCCCGGGAAGCGGGCCCGGTGGCGGCGGTGGGCCCGGATGGAGCTGGCGATCACGGGGCTCGACGCGAGGTTCCACAGGCTCTACCAGGGGGGCGGGTGGCGGTTCTTCACCCGTACCTCGATCGCGGTGCTGTGGGTGTCGATCGTGGTCGGGCTGGTGGCCTTCGGGTTCGCGGCCGGGCGGCAGCGGCTGTTCGACACCGCCGGGGCCGGCTGGGTCGGGGCGGTCGGGGTCGCGCTCGCCTATCTGGGCGCGCTCGTGCTGCACGAGGCCGCGCACGCCCTGGCCGTCAAGTCCTACGGCCGGACCGTGACCCGGGCCGGGTTCATGCTGATGTTCGGGCTGCCGTTCGCGTTCGTGGACACCAGCGACATGTGGTTCGGCGACCGGCGGTCCCGGCTGGTGGTGACGCTGGCCGGGCCGCTGTCCACGGCCGCGCTCGCCGGGGCCGCCGCCGTCGGGGCCGCTGCCGTGCCCGACCCGGTCGCCTCGGGGCTGTGCTACCAGCTGGCGTTCGGGTTGTACCTCAACACGCTGTACAACCTGAACCCGCTGCTGCCGCTCGACGGGTACCAGGCCCTGTCCGACGTGCTCCGGATGCCCCGGCTGCGGGAGGAGTCCTTCGGGTACCTGTTCTCCGGCGCGTGGCTGCGGACCCGCCCCGGCCGCCGCCAACTGGGCCTCGTCGCGTACGGTCTGACCGCTCTGCTGGGAACCGCCGGATTCGTCCTGATGGCCCTGCTGGCCTGGCGGTCCCGCCTTTCGGAGCTCACCCAGCGTTATCTTCCACCGCCGTGGGGCCTGGTCGCCCTAGGCTGTGTCATCATGGTCGCCCTGTTCCCCGTCTGGCTCAGGCTCGGACGACGACTCGCTGGAGTACTCCGATGACCGACGAGCCCACGATCGTCTCAGGGCTGCGGCTCGCCGAACCCTCGAGACGCAGCCGCTTCGGCACCTGGTGGACGGCCAGTACGCACGCCGGGGCCACCCGGGGCGCGCTGCTCCTCGACCCCGCGATCAGCCAGGGGCCGGCCCTCGACCACCTCGTCGCGCAGGTCGTCGCCGTGCGGGGGCTCGCCGTGCCCGGGGTGCTGCCCGTGGTGGACGTCGTCACCGAGTACGGCAAGGTCTGGATGGTCACCGCCGAACCGGCCTCGCCCACGGTCGCCGAACTCCTCGCCTCGGACTCCGCGCACGACGGCGACGACGCGATCGCCGTCGCGCTGTGGACCGGGCAGACCCTGCTGACCCTGCACAACGGCGGGCTCGCGCACGGCGACTTCGGCGCGCACAGCGTCGTCCTGGCCAGCAGCGGGGCCGCCGCGCTGATCGAGGTGGCGCTCGCGCCCGGCGAGCGGGCCGCCGACGTCCGGAGCTGGGCCGCGCTGCTGCGGGTCCTCGCCGGGCGGTGGGGGGACCCGGGGCTGACCCGGGCCGCCGGGGTCGCCGAGACCTCGGGCCTCGCCGCCGGGCTGGAGGAGCTGTCCCGGATCGACCCGGGGCCCGCGCTGACCGGGCCCGCGCTGGCCGAGCCGACCGTGTTCCTGCCGCCGGGGGTGCGGGGGAACGCCGACCGCACGGTGCGGGTGCCCGCCGCCGAGTCGACGGTGCGGCTGCCTCCGGGCGTGCCCTTGCCCGCTGAGTTGACCGTCCGGGTGGGAGAGCAGAACCCCTTGCCGGGTACGGCTCCCGCCGGGCCCGCCGCGCCCGGTGGACCGTTTCCCGGGGCCGCGCCGGTGCCGCCCGCCGGGCCCGGGGTTCCGCCCGCCGGGCCCGCGCCCGTGCCGCCGCTCTCGCCGACCGTGCGGGTGCCCGGCCCGGGCGGGTTGGAGCAGACGCGGCAGTTCCAGCCGGAGGAGACCGTCGGGACGGGCTCGACGGCGCAGATTCCCCCGCCGCCGCCCCAGGCTCCGGGGGGTGGGCCGACGATGACGCTCGGGTCGGCTCCGACGGTCCGGGTCGAGGGGCCGGGCGCTGCCGGCTCTGGCGTTCCCGCTGGTCCGGGTGCCCCCGCCGGGCCCAGCGCTGCCGCCGCGCACGGTGCTGTCGCGGGTCCCGGAGCGCCCGGCGCACCGAGTGTTCCGGGTGCCTACGGTGGCCCGGGTGCCGCCGACCCGCAGGTGCCCCTATGGCCGGCCACCGGGCCCCAGGTCGGGTCGCCGGCCCCGGTCGCCGGCTCCGCGCCCGCCCCCGGCACCCCTGGTCCGCACGGTGGCCCCGTCGACCCCGGGCGCCGGCCCGACGCGGCCGAGGCGGCGCGCGCGATCGACGAGCTCACGATGCGTACCGATGAATCGACCGTCATCCGGCCCGGGTCGGTGCGCCCCGCCCCCGCCGCCCAGCCCGGTGCGACCTTCGGCGACCAGACCCAGCCGGGCGGCGCGCCCACCGGCTACGCGCCGCACACCGGGCCGCCGACGGCCTACGGCACCCCGACGGCCACCCAGCCCGGCGCCGCCCCCACCGGCTACCCGACCCAGCCGGGAGGCGGGCAGGACCAGGCGACCCGGATGGGTACCCGGTCCGCGCCCGTCGTCGGCCCCGGGGACGGCTCCGATGTGCGGCTGCGGTTCGGCGCGGGCATCCCGGCCGGGGTCGAGGAGGCGTGGAAGGCCGGTCCGCCCGCGCCGCCGAAGCCGGGGAAGAAGGCCGGCAAGCGGTGGCGGCGGATCGTCGGTGGCCTGGTCACGGGCGCGATCATCGGCGGGGTGGTGGGCTACTTCTGGTGGTACAACGCGCACCCGTTGAAGGTGACCGCCGCCCAGGTGGCCCCCGCGACCGCCCCGGGTACGGCGTGCGACGTCACGGTCGACGTGGTCGGCACGGTCACCACGAACGGCCGGCCCGGCACGATCACGTACCAGTGGCTGCGCAGTGACGGCGAGGCCACCCAGGAACTGAGCCAGAGCGTGCCGTCGGGCACGAAGTCGGTCCCGCTGCACCTGCACTGGAAGTTCAGCGGAAAGGGCGAGTACCAGGCCAAGGCCACCCTCCGGATCCTCGGGCCGAACCCGACGGAGGCGGCGGGGGAGTTCACGTACAGTTGTCGTTAGGTTGCGTAGAGTAGTTGCCTATGTCGCACGGGAATGAAGAGGACCCGGTCGCCGCCGAATGGGTGGTGTTCCGGGACCTGACAGGCGCGGGCCGCTCGGCCGAGGTGATCACCCTCGCCGAGCGCATCATCGCGGAGTCCCGCGACACCCGCCGGGTCGCCCAGGCGCTGATCGAGAAGCTCGTCGCCTACATGAACCTGGGCCACACGTCGGGCCTCGGCCCGCTGCTGGACGACATCTACGCGACCCTGCGCCGCGCCCCGGACCCCCGCCTGGTCGGGGAGTTCCACACCATGGCCGGCCTGATCGCGTACGAGCAGGGCTCGCTGGGCACCGCGATGACGCACCTCGTGCACTCCGAGCGGTCCCTGCGCCGGATGACCGAGGTCAACCTCGCGGCCGTGGACACCTGGCACGACCTGTCCATGGCGTACTCCTGGCTCGGGTTCCACGTCGAGGCCATCGCGGCCATGCGCCAGGGGGCCAGGATCTGCGCGGCGGCCGGCCTGCCCATGTCGTTCTCGGCGAACATGTCCACCCAGGTGCAGGCCGCGATCTTCCTCGACCAGCGCGGCGACACCGACGGCAGTATCCGGGAACTCCGCGCGCTCGTCGCCTCGGGCGCCCAGATGGGCGAACTGGTGGTGATGGAGCGGGTCTACCTGCGGTACGCGGTCAAGCGGCTCGCGGCCCTCGGCCACCCCGTCGACCTCGAGGTCATCCACGACACGGACCCCGACATCGACCTGATCCTCCAGCACGTCAACGACCTGGCCGAGGTGTGCGAGGCCATCGCGGCCGGCGACCCGCCCCGGGCGCTGCGGCTGCTCGACTCCGCCCCGCACGCGGGCGACGCCCTCGGCATGGTCGAACCGCTGCGGCTGCGGTCCATCGCGCTGACCGTGGCCGGGGACCACGAGGGCGCGCTGGCCGCCGAGCGGGCCGGGGTCCGGATGATGACCGCCGAGGACCGCCAGCTGCGGGAACTGTTCACCGACAGCATCGGGGCCCGGCTCGACCAGGACAAACTCCGCCGGGTCGCGGCCCAGTACGCGGGCGCGGCCTCCACGGACCCGCTGACGGGCCTGCCCAACCGGCGGCGGATCGCGGCGTTCGTCGCCGGACTCGGCCGACGCGGGGTCAGCGCCATGTTCGGGGTACTGGACCTCGACGGGTTCAAGGCCGTCAACGACACCCACGGCCACCCGTCCGGGGACCTGGTCCTGCAACGGATCGCGGGGATCTTCGCCCGGGCGGTGCGGCAGGGCGACCTGCTGGCCCGGCACGGCGGGGACGAGTTCGTGGTGATCCTGCCGAGCACGTCGGCCGAGGAGGCCACCGAGATCGGGGACCGGATCCGGGCGGCGGTCGACGCCGAGGACTGGTCGGCGCTGGTGCCCGGGACACCGGTGTCGGTGAGCATCGGCTGGGCGGTGCTGGGGGAGGACGCGGACGCGGCGCTGCGGGCGGCCGACGAGGCGCTCTACCGGATCAAGCGGGCGCGGAACGGGTCGCGGGCGGCCTGACCGCTCTCTGTGGACGGTACCCGTCGCGTGCTGTCGATTTTGTGTGTTCTCTCAAGGTGTCGGTGTCCTGCCCGGGGCGCCCGGGTGGGGCGGACGGGCGGTGGAGCGGCCCCGCGAGTGGCCGCCCCACCTGTTCCGTCAGCCGGTGAAGCCGGCGGAGATCTTCGTGAACTCCCAGTTCTGCTGGGCGATGCCCGAGCAGGTCTCCTGGAGGCCGCCGCCGGGGCACGGCCGGTCCCGGTTCACCGACCAGAAGGCCAGCCGGGCGAGGTGCTTGGAGTTCGCCCAGTCCCGGATCTGCGTCCACTGCGCGACCGAGGTGGTCTCGTTGGTGTCGCTGAGGCCGTTCATCCCGGAGATGCCCATCTTGCTGTACGCCACGGCGTCCGACCAGCCGAACGTCGACTTGAGCTGGTTCTTCAGCCCCTCCGACGCGCTGACCGTCGCGGTGTACATGTTGGTGCTGGCGTTGCCGAAGTCGAACGGCATGATCGTGTACACGTCGATGTTCGCGTTCAACGCCTTGGCCTGGTTGATCAGGCGCACGCCGTGCTCCGTCGGGCCGGAGGTCGCCGTGCCGAACGTGACGACCGTCTTGATGCCCGGGTTGTTCGCCTTGATGATCTTCAGCGCGCCCAGGATCCGGTCCTGCACCGTGTAGTTCTCGAACTCGTCGGTGTTCTCGATGTCGATGTCGATCACCTTGAGGCTGTACGCGTTGATGACCTGCTGGTACGCGTCCGCCAGGGCCGCCGCGCTCGAGCAGTTCGGGCCGAGCTTGTTACCGCTCCAGCCGCCGAACGAGATCTCGATGTCCCCGCCCGCGGCGCGGATCGCGTTGATGTTCTGCTGGTCGACGCCCCCGGTCAGCGGGCGCTGGCTGTCCCACTTCGGCACGCAGCCGCCGCCGGAGAGCATGAACGCGAGGGTGAAGTGCTTGATCCCGGTCGCGGTCATCACCGTGGACGGTGCCGGCGGCTCGCCCCAGCCGAAGTACAGGTACGGCGCGGCCTCGTGCCAGTTCCCCGGCGGCGTCGTCGTCGGAGGAGCCGTCGTCGGCGGCCGGGTGGTCGGCGGTGCCGTGGTCGGCGGCGGGGTCGTCGGCTTCGGGCTGGTGTTCGGCGTGGTCGGCGGTGCCGTGGTGGGCGGGGTGCCCGGGCCGTCGAGCGCGATGTCGTCGGCGTTGTAGGCGCCCTGCGCGTACCAGCCGTGCAGGTAGATCTGGACGCTGCTCTGGCTCGCGGTCGTGGTGAACGCGATCGTGAGCTTCGAGTAGGAGGTGGCCGAGGGGGTCCACGTCGACGCCCCGCCGGTCACTCCGAGGTAGACATAACTACCCCGGACCCAGGCGGAGAGCGTGTACGCCGTGTTGGGCGCGACGTTGACGGTCTGCGTGCACTTCCCGATGTCGGACGCGCTCGCGCCGCCCTGGAGGGCCTTGGACCCGCCGTGCACGGGGCTGGAGACGACGGATCCGTTCGAACAGGACCAGCCGGAGAGGTTCCCGGTTTCGAAGTCGGGATTGGTCACGAGATTCGCGGCCTGGGCGGGGGTCGAGACGGCGAGGATCGCGCCGACGGAGACGACCGCCGCACCCACGGCTGCGAGCAGAGGGGTACGGAGCTGCATGAGGGGCCTCACTGTTAATAAATAGATAGGTTTCCTAAATAAACAGTGAGGGCAATCTATCGCCAGCCCGACCCCGGGTCAAGGAGTCGGGCCGACAACGGCAGTCGATCCCTGTGGGCGGTGGGGGCCGGTCGGCCGGCGGTTCAGCGGGCCACGAGCAGGGCCGCCGCGATGGACTCCGGGTAGCCGGCCGGGTTGTCGCCGACCAGGTCACGGCCTGCGTCGAGCACCTCCACGATCGGCACCCCGGCGGCCCTGACCAGCTCCTCCTCGGGCGCCGGCCGGTTGCGGCCACCCACCACGAACGCCCGGGGGCACTTCAGGTTCGCGAACGTCCCGCCGTGGCCGGTCAGGTCCGGCGCGGCGGCGACGAGCCGGCTGACGAGCTCCGGGCGGAGCTCGGCGAGCACGATGGCGGCCGGGGCCGCCGAGCCGTGCGCGATGACCTCGACGGCGGTGAGGCCGAGGTGGTCGAGGAGCGCGCCGAGCGCCCCGGCGGACCTGGACGCCGGGGTCCGCGCCGTGCCGGCCGGGTCCGCCGCCGTGGCCCGGTCGGGGGCGGGCAGGTCCACCAGGAGGGTGCGGTGGCCGACCAGCGCCGGGTGCAGGGCGGATTCCACGTGGTCGACCGCGCCGTCCCCGACCCCCGCGCCGGGCACGAACACCCGCACCGGGCGCTCGTCGTCGCCGGGCAGATCGAGCCAGCGGATCCGGGCGTGGGGCCGGTCGGGGTCGGACAGGGGCAGGCTGTGCATGGTTCCTCCTCCAGGATTCACCCGCACCGTAGCCGTCAGGTATGACAGTTCCTCGTGTTCACACTTGGCCTGGTTCGCAACTCGCGCTCGGCCTGGGCCGTGCCTCGCGCTTGGCCCCGGGCCGTGTCCCAGGCCGGCCTGGGCCGTGTCTCAGGCCCGGCCTGGGCCGTGTCTCAGGCCTGGCCCGGACCGCGTCCGCCGAGGCCGTGGAACCGGCGGAGCCAGATGTGGGACAGCGCGCCGTGCAGGCGGACCTGTTCGGCCTCGGTACCGATCGCGGGGCGGTGTTCGGGGTGCAGGCCGTAGTACCCGATGGCGTCGGCGGTGTAGCCCGGGTGGACCCGCAGCAGGGACTCGCGGAGCCGCCACCACGTCGCCGGCCCGACCCGGACCGCGAGCGGGAACTCGACCGCCGTGAGCTCGTCCCAGGCGGCCCGCCGGACCTTCCACAGCCTCCGGAACTCGACCCCGACGGGCGTGAGCACGACCGCCGGACGGGGCACGAAGGTCACCACCGTCGCGGCGAGCAGGGCCGCGCCGAGCACGCCCAGCCACATGCCCGTCATGGGCAGGGCGTCGAACGCGTACCCCCACCAGAGCGCCAGGCCGAACGCGGGAACGGCCTTGACGTGTGTGGCGGGCCCCGCGACGAACGCGCCCCCGCGCGCGACGAACCGGGCGGGGGTGGTGGCGCGCGCCCGCGCCGCGTACAGCACGATGACCCCGACCATCAGGGCCAGGGAGCCCAGCGCCCGCGCGATGTAGGCGAAGTCGCTCGTCGGCGTCTCGGGCAGCACCC
The DNA here is from genome assembly GCF_053902585.1 of Longispora urticae. Lineage (NCBI taxonomy): Bacteria > Bacillati > Actinomycetota > Actinomycetes > Micromonosporales > Micromonosporaceae > Longispora > Longispora urticae. The sequence goes on along the minus strand of NZ_JAQZSH010000023.1, from coordinate 84,535 downwards.
GCAGCGCGAGAAACTTGACGACGACGGTGGCCGACCACCCGAGCAGGAACAACCACCCCTGGGGCGGGAAAACGGCGTAGATCACCCGGACGCGTGCGAGGGACATGTCGCACACCGTAGGGGCCGGGTGGTATTCCCGCTGCCCCGTCGTGCACCGTCGGATTCCTGACGCATTTCTGCAGCGGGGCAATCGTGCCCGAAAGCCCCAGCACGGGCCTCGGGCCTGCTGGAATCCTGGCGTGGCTCGGCTAACCTCGGGGGAGTTGTTCGACAGGAGGAGTCACCGGTGGTCTTCAAGAAGATGATGCGTGCGTTCGGTGTGGGCGGTCCGACCGTGGACACGGTCCTGACCAACCCGAACACCCGGCCCGGCCTGAACCTCGAGGGTCGGGTGAACATCACCGGTGGCGACCACCTGGTGGACATCGAGTACGTGTCGCTGGGCCTCATCACCAAGATCGAGGTGGAGAGCGGCGACAGCGAGTACAACCAGCTGACGGAGTTCCACAAGCTCAACGTCGCCGGCCGGTTCCAGGTCGGGCCGGGTCAGCCGATCTCGATCCCGTTCCAGTTCCCGATGCCGTGGGAGACCCCGCTGACCAACGTCCAGGGCGGCCAGCGGCTGCACGGGATGACGCTGGGCCTGCGCACCGAGCTGGCCGTCGCGGGCGCCGTGGACAAGGGCGACGTCGACCAGGTCAACGTGTTCCCGCTGCCGGCCCAGGAGCGGATCATCGAGGCGTTCGCGCGGCTCGGTTTCCGGTTCAAGGGCGCCGACTGCGAGCGCGGCCACATCCGGGGCGTGCAGCAGCACCTGCCGTTCTACCAGGAGATCGAGTTCTACCCGCCGGGGCAGTACCAGGGGATCAACTCCGCCGAGGTCACCTTCCTGGCGAACCCGCAGGGCATGGCCGTCGTCCTCGAGTTCGACAAGCGCGGCGGGCTGTTCACCAGCGGCACCGACGTGATCAACACCTACCAGGTGGACTACCGCTCGGTGGACTCCACCGACTGGGCCGCCGTGGTGGACGGCTGGGTCCGGCAGGCCGCGTCGCGCCGCCCGCACCAGCAGCACTTCCAGCAGCCGCACTACCCGCAGCAGCCGAACTACGGCCACCAGCAGCCGAACTACGGGCACGGCGGCGGCCACGGGTACCGGCACGGGCGGCGTGGCGGCGGGGGCATCCTCGGCGAGATCTTCGACTAGTCCGGACTGATGTGTGCTGAGCCCCTGGCCGTGTGGCCGGGGGCTCAGTGTTTGTGCTCGGCCCTGGAGGTGTGGCCGGGGCTCGGTCTTGTGCCCGGCCTTGGCCGTGTGGCCGGGGCTCGGTCTTGTGCCCGGCCTTGGCCGTGTGGCCGGAGGCTCGGTGATTGTGATCGGCCCTGGCGGTGTGGCCGGGGCTCGGTCTTGTGTCCGCCCCTGGCGGTGTGGCCAGGGCTCCGTGTTGTGTCCGCCGGGTCGGAGGCCGGATCGTCGGGCCTTGGCGATGTCCGGATCGTCGGATACCTTCGCCCGATGCTGAGCTGGTGGAGGACGATCGTCGGACTGCTGGGCGCGTGGGGCGGCGTGGTGCTGTGGTCGGTCGACCTGACACTCCTGCAACCGCTGACGGAGCCTGACAAACCCTGGCACGACCTGTCCGGGGAGAACAACACGTACTGGGCGCGTGACCTGCGCTGGGCGGCGATTCCGCTGGTGGTCGCGGGTCTGGTCCTGGCGTTCCGGGGCGACCGGCGCTGGGCCGCGTTCGCGACGTGCGGCGGCGTCGCCTGGTTCGGTGTGGACATCGCGCTGGACCGGTTCGACGTGGAGGGTCCGGTGGCGGCGGCCGTGACCGCTGTGCTGGTGGTCGTCCTCGTCACCGCCGTGGCCGTCGTGGGCCTCCGGGAGATCTCCGGGCGGTACTCGACCGGGGCCGAACGCGCGCCGCTCCTGATCGCCGGTTCCGTGCCCGCGTCGCTGGTCCCGATCGTCGCGACCATCGAATCCCCGACGGACACCGAGGCGGGGCTCACCTGGATGTCGTTGGGGGTGGGCGTCCTGGCGGCGGTCCTCGCGGTGGCGCTGGCGGTCGCGGCCGCCCCGTCGCGGACCCGGGGCCGGGTGCTGTCCGCCGTCGTCGTGACCCTGGCCGCCGCGGGAGCCGTGACGTACCTGCGGTTCCTGCCGCCGGGGGACCGGATGCCCGAGGTCCTCGTCCTCGCGGGCGTACTGCTCGCGGCGTTCGTGGCCCTGGCGCATGACCGGCCGGCTCCGGTGGGCTGGCTGGCCTACGCGGGCCTCGCGCTCGTCCTGGGGGTGGTCTTCCCGGTCGTGTTCGTCGTCCTGTTCCTCCTCTCGATGTACGGCTTCCAACTCGCCGACCTGTTCACCGCGCTCGCCGGCAACCCGCTGGTCAACGCCGCGGACGAGGACGCGGTCACCAGCCTGGTCGCCGTGTGGATCGGCCTGGGCTTCGGTCTGCTGGTGGTGGTCGCCGAGCGGCTGCGGGCGTGGTTCACCCGCCTCGGGCCGCGGCTGCGGGGCGCGATCGACCCGCCCCCCGACGGCCGCCCGCTGTGGCCCGCCCCGCGCCCGAACGGTCCCTCGGGACGCTGACGGTCGGCCGTGAACGCAAAAAACAATCAGAGCAGCTTGTTTTTCGGCTACGAGAATGGGATGGTCGAGAGGTCGTAGCCCCACGGGCACAGTGGAGACGCCATGGTCGAGCTCGCGGACGTCCTGACTGACCTGCGCCACGAGAGCGAGAGCCTCGACGCCCTGGTCGCACCGCTCGACGCCGCCACCTGGCGCCGCCCGACCCCGGCACCCGGCTGGACCGTCGCCCACCAGGTCGCGCACCTCGCCTGGACCGACGAACGGGCCCTGCTCGCGGTGACGGACCCGGACGGCTTCCTGGCCGAACTGGCGACCGTCGACCCGGCCCGGTTCGTCGACGAGGGCGCGGACGCCGGCGCCCTCCTCGCCCCCGCCACGCTCCTCAGCCGCTGGCGCGCCACCCGCGCCCGGCTCGCCGAAGCGCTGGCCGGGACCCTGAACACCCGATTCCCCTGGTACGGCCCGCCCATGAGCGGCACCTCCATGGCCACCGCCCGGATCATGGAGACCTGGGCGCACGGCGAGGACGTCGCCGACGCGCTGGGCGTGTCACGTCCACCCACCGGCCGGCTGCGGCACATCGCCCACCTGGGTGTCCGTACCCGGTCATTCGGGTTCGCCGTCCGTGGCCTCGAACCACCGCCCGCCGAGCCCCGCGTCGAACTGACCGCCCCGGACGGCGACCTGTGGACCTGGGGCCCGTCCGACGCCGCCGACCGGGTCACCGGACCGGCCCTCGACTTCTGCCTGCTGGTCACCCAGCGTCGGCATCGTGCGGACGTGGCGGTGCGCGCCGAGGGGGCGGGGGCCGACCGCTGGCTGGACATCGCCCAGGCCTTCGCCGGGCCCCCTGGCCCGGGCCGCCCCCGGGGGCTGGGTGGGGAGCGCGCGCCGGGTCGGGGTTGGGAACCCACACCGGGCCTGGGAGCGGAGCACGCACCGGGCCAGGGTGGGGAGCACGCGCTGGGCCAGGGTGGGGAACCTGCGCCGGTCCTGGGCGGGGAACCTGCGCCGGGTCCGGGTGCGGAGCACATGCCGGGCCAGGGTGGGGAACACATGCCGGGTCCGGCAGGGGGTGCCCGGTGACGGTGCTGCGGATCGGGAACGCGTCGGGCTTCTACGGTGACCGGCGCTCGGCCGTCCGCGAGATGCTCACCGGGGGCGACCTCGACGTGCTGACCGGCGACTACCTGGCCGAACTGACCATGCTCATCCTGGGCCGTGACCAGCTGCGTGACCCGTCCCTCGGGTACGCCCGCACGTTTCTCAGCCAGATGGAGGAGTGCCTGGGCCTGGCCGTCGACCAGGGGGTTCGGATCGTCACCAACGCGGGCGGCCTCAACCCGGCGGGGCTCGCCGCGGCGCTGCGGACCCTCGCGGAGACCCTGGGCGTGACGGTCTCCGTGGCGCATGTCGAGGGCGACGACGTCCGGGGCGGGTTCCCGGGGGCGCTGACCGCGAACGCCTACCTCGGCGCGTGGGGGATCGCGGAGGGGCTCGCCGCCGGTGCGGACATCGTGGTCACCGGCCGGGTCACCGACGCCTCGCTCGTGGTCGGCCCGGCGGCCGCGCACTTCGGCTGGGCGCGCGACGACTGGGACGTCCTCGCCGGGGCCACCGTCGCCGGGCACATCCTGGAGTGCGGCACCCAGGCCACCGGCGGCAACTACGCCTTCTTCACCGAGCTTCCTGCCCTCCGCCACCCGGGCTTCCCGATCGCGGAGGTGCGCGCCGACGGCTCGGCCCTGATCACCAAACATCCGGGCACGGACGGCGCGGTCACGGTCGACACCGTCCGTGCCCAACTGCTGTACGAGATCACCGGCCCCCGCTACGCCGGCCCCGACGTGACCACCCACTTCGACACGACCGCGCTCACCGCCGACGGCTCCGACCGGGTGCTGATGAGCGGCGTGCGCGGCGAGCCGCCGCCCGGGACGCTGAAGGTGGCGGTGACCTCCGTCGGCGGGTACCGCAACGAGGCGCTCTTCGTCCTGACCGGCCTGGACGTCGAGGCCAAGGCCGCGCTGGTCCGGTCGCAGCTGGACCTGCCCGAGGCCCGCTGGACCCTGGCCCGCACCGACCGCGCCGACGCCGACGTGCAGGAGGAGGCCAGCGCGCTGCTCCGGTGCGTGGTGCGCGGGCCGGACCCGAAACTGGTCGGGAAGGCCTTCAGCGCCCGCGTCGTGGAACTCGCCCTGGGCAGCGTCCCGGGCTTCCATCTGGCGTCCCTGCCGGGTGAGGCGGTGCCCTATGGGGACTACCGCGCGGAGTTCATCCCCGCGTCCGCCGTCGAGCAGGTGCTGGTTCTCCCGGACGCGACCCGTCATCTGATCGCCCCGATCGTTCCGGCCGCCCCGGCCGCCCCGGCCGCCCCAGCCGCTCCGGTCGTTCCGGTCGTTCCGGTCGTCATGGTTCCTCCGACGGGTCGGCCTGATTTGGGGGCGGTTTCGAGCGGTCTGAATGGTGGATCGGACCAGGGAGCTGGCACGCCACCACGGCCGGACACCGAGCCGTTCGCCGGTGTCGCCCCGGGAGTGCTCGGAGCGCCGGTCGAGACCTCTGAGGGAGGGCCCGTCGTTCCGGAGAGGACTCCGTGGGACATCGGTGAGAAAGGGACCAGCGACGGCGCGGATCGGACAGCGGAGTTCGCCCCGACCCGACGATTGCCGCTGGGCACCCTGGTCGGGGCCCGCTCCGGGGACAAGGGCGGCGCGGTCACCCTCGGCGTCTGGGTCCGTGACCCGCGCGCCTGGCCCTGGCTCACCGCGACCCTCACCACCGACCGGCTCCGCGACCTCCTCCCCGAAACCGCCGTGCACCCGATCACGCGGCACCTGCTCCCCAACCTGCACGCGGCACTGTTCGTCATCGACGGGCTGCTCGGCAGCGGGGTCGCGGAGGGCGCCCGGTTCGACCCACAGGGCAAGGCGGTCGGGGAGTGGCTGCGTTCGCGTCTCGTGGACATTCCGGAGGACCTCCTGTGACCGCCGTCGGTCCCTCCACAGTGCCGGCCGGCCACCCCGCCCGCCCAGTGCCGAACGGCACGGTCGAACTCCCCGGACCCCGCCCGCAGGGGTGCCGAACGGCACTGTCACCCCCGGCGCGACCGGAGCCATCCTGGAACGCAGCCCAGTCCCACCCACCCACCGCGAACAGGACTACCCCATGACCGGTAACCGGACGGCCATGCTCACCAAGCTCGCCGAGCTCGACGCGGAACACGCCAAGGCCGTGGCGGGTGGCGGCGCGAAGTACACCGACAGGCACCACGGCCGGGGCAAGCTGCTGCCCCGGGAGCGGATCGAGCTCCTCGTCGACGAGGACTCACCGTTCCTGGAGTTGTCGCCCCTCGCGGGCTGGGGGAGCGAGTATCCGGTCGGCGCCAGCGTCGTCACCGGCATCGGGGTGGTCGAGGGCGTGGAGTGCGTCATCATCGCCAACGACCCGACGGTCCGGGGCGGGGCGAGCAACCCGTGGACGTTGAAGAAGACGTTCCGGGCGGCCGACATCGCGATGGAGAACCGCCTCCCGCTGATCAACCTGGTCGAGTCGGGCGGCGCGGACCTGCCGAGCCAGAAGGAGATCTTCATCCCGGGCGGCCGGGTCTTCCGCGACCTGACCCGCGCGTCGGCGGCCGGCCTGCCCACGATCGCCCTGGTGTTCGGCAACTCGACGGCCGGTGGGGCGTACATCCCGGGGATGTCCGACCACGTGGTGATGATCAGGGACAGGTCGAAGGTGTTCCTGGCCGGCCCGCCGCTGGTGAAGATGGCCACCGGCGAGGAGTCCGACGACGAGTCGCTGGGCGGGGCGCTGATGCACGCGCGGGTGTCGGGCCTGGCCGACCACCTGGCGGAGGACGAGCGGGACGCGATCCGGATCGGGCGCAGGATCGTGGCCCGGTTGAACTGGCGCAAACAGGGGCCGCCGCCGCGGGAGAGCAGACCGCCGCTGTTGGACGCCGACGATCTGCTCGACCTGATCCCGGAGGACCTGAAGACCCCGTTCGATCCGCGTGAGGTGATCGCGCGGATCGTGGACGGCTCGGAGTTCGACGAGGTCAAGCCGCTGTACGGGCCGAGTCTGGTCACCGGCTGGGCACGGCTGCACGGCTACCCGGTGGGCATCCTGGCCAACGCGCGCGGCGTGCTGTTCGCGGAGGAGTCCCAGAAGGCGGCGCAGTTCATCCAGCTGGCGAACTCCTCCGACACCCCGTTGGTCTTCCTGCACAACACGACCGGGTACATGGTCGGCGCGGAATACGAACGGGGCGGCATCATCAAGTACGGTGCCATGATGATCAACGCGGTATCCAACAGTCGGGTGCCGCACCTGTCCGTCCTGATGGGAGCCTCGTACGGCGCGGGCCACTACGGCATGTGCGGCCGGGCGTACGACCCCCGCTTCCTGTTCGCCTGGCCCAGCGCCAAGGCCGCGGTCATGGGTCCGCAACAGCTCGCGGGGGTCCTGTCGATCATCGCGCGCCAGGCGGCCGGCGACCGGTACGACGAGGGCCGCGACGCCATGATGCGCGCCGCCGTCGAGGCCCAGATCGAGGCGGAGTCCCTACCGCTGTTCCTGTCCGGGCGGCTCTACGACGACGGGGTGATCGACCCGCGCGACACCCGCACGGTCCTCGGCATCTGCCTGTCCGCCATCCACTCCGCCCCGGTCAAGGGCACCGACGGGTACGGGGTGTTCCGACCGTGATCACCAGACTGCTGGTCGCCAACCGGGGTGAGATCGCGCGCCGGATCTTCCGGACCTGCCGCGACCTGGGCATCGAGACAGTGGCGGTGTACTCCGAGGCCGACGCCGCCGCACCGTTCGTGGCGGAGGCCGACCTGGCGGTGGGGCTGCCGGGGGTCACACCGGCCGACACGTACCTGCGCGGGGACCTGGTCATCGCGGCGGCGCTCGGGGCGGGCGCGGACGCCGTGCACCCCGGCTACGGCTTCCTGTCGGAGAACGCGGAGTTCGCGCTGCGGGTACACGATGCCGGTCTGACCTGGGTCGGGCCGCCGGCGGAGATGATCGCGGCGATGGGCTCCAAACTGGCGGCGAAGAAACTCGCCACGGACGCGGATGTCCCGGTCCTGTCGGGTGCGACGTTCCCGGTCCTCATCAAAGCCGACGCGGGCGGTGGCGGCCGGGGCATGCGGATCGTGCGCGACCCGGCCCGACTCGACGCAGAACTGGTCACCGCCCGCGCCGAGGCCGCCGCCGCGTTCGGCGACGCGGAGGTCTTCGTCGAGCCCTACGTCGCCGACGGCCGCCACATCGAGGTCCAGGTGCTCGCCGACACCCACGGCACCGTCTGGACCCTGGGTGAGCGCGAGTGCTCCCTGCAACGCCGGCACCAGAAGGTGGTCGAGGAGACTCCCTCCCCGTTCGTCGACGCCGCGCTGCGCGACCGGCTCTGTGCCGCGTCGGTCCGGATCTGCGAGGCCATCGGGTACGTGGGCGCCGGCACCGTCGAGTTCCTCGTCGCACCGTCCGGCGAGTTCTGGTTCCTGGAGATGAACACCCGGCTCCAGGTCGAGCACCCGGTGACCGAGTGCGTGACGGGGCTGGACCTGGTCGCCTGGCAGCTCCGGATCGCCGAGGGCGCCGCACTGCCCCCGGAGCCACCGGTCCGGACGGGCCACGCGATCGAGGCCCGGCTGTACGCCGAGGATCCGGCCCGGGACTGGCTGCCCCAGGCGGGCGCTCTGTACCGGTGCGAGTTCCCGGGGATCGACGCCCGGTTCGCGGTACCCGTCGGTTTCGGTCTCCGGGTCGACGACGGCGGCGCGGACCAGGTCAGTGTCCACTACGATCCGATGCTCGCGAAGGTCGTGGCCTGGGCCCCGTCCCGGGAGGAGGCGGCCCGTCGGCTGGCCTCGGCACTGGCCGGCGCGGCGGTGCACGGCCTGACCACGAACCGGGACCTGCTGGTCCGTACGCTGCGGCACCCGGAGTTCCTGGCCGGGGCCACCGACACCGGCTTCTTCGGCCGGCACGACCTGACCGCGGCGCCGGAGGCCGACCCGCTGTCGGTGCTGGCCGCCGCCCTGGCCGTCGCCGCGCGCAACCGGGCGGAGGCCCCGGTGTTGGGCGGTATCCCGTCCGGCTGGCGCAACGTGCCCTCCACCCGACAGGTCAGAGCGTTCGTGGGGCACGAGGTCACCTACCACCTGACCCGCGACACCCTGGAAGCCACCCACCGCCCCGATTCCGGTCACCCCGGGCCCAGCCTCGCGGCGCACCCCGGCCCCGACCTGGCAGGCGTGCGCCTGGTCTCGGCGACCCCCGACCGGGTGGTGCTCACCCGCAACGGCCTCCGGCACACCTTCGAGGTGTCCACGTACCCCGGCCTCGTGTGCGTGGACTCTCCGCTCGGTGCGGTGTCCCTCGTCCCCGTCGAGAGGTTCCCCCTGCCCCGGCCGGACCTGGCCGCCGGCTCCCTGCTCGCCCCGATGCCGGGCACAGTCGTCGCGGTGCACGTCACCGAGGGGCAACGGGTGGCCGCCGGCGCCCTCCTGCTCGAACTCGAGGCCATGAAGATGCGCTACCCGGTCACGGCCGGCGTCGACGGCGCCCTCACGTCCCTGCACGTCACGGTGGGCGACCAGGTCGACACCGACACCCCACTCGCGGTCCTGGAGGCACAGTGAACTTCCACGAAACGGACGAGCGTCGCGCCCTGCGGGCGGCGGTGGCCGAACTCGGCAAGCGGTACGGGCACCGGTACATGCGCGACAAGGTCCGCACCAACGAACGGGCGACGGAGCTGTGGGAGGAGGCCGGCCGCTACGGCTACCTGGGCGTCAACATCCCGGCCGAGTACGGCGGCGGGGGTGGCGGCATCGCGGATCTCGCGGCGGTGTGCGAGGAACTCGGTGCGGCCGGCTGTCCGCTGTTGCTGATGGTCGTGTCCCCGGCGATCTGCGGCTCGATCATCGCCCGGTTCGGCACGGAGGCCCAGAAGGGTCGGTGGCTGCCCGGGATCGCCGACGGCACGGTGACGATGGCGTTCGGCATCACCGAACCCGAGGCCGGCTCGAACAGCCACAACCTGACCACGACGGGTACCCGCACCGACGACGGGTGGGTTCTCAACGGTCGTAAGGTCTTCATCTCCGGCGTGGACCAGGCCGACGCCGTGCTGGTCGTCGGCCGCAGCGCCGACGCGCGCACCGGAAAGCTGAAGCCCGCGCTGTTCATCGTGCCCACCGACGCGCCCGGGTTCACCTGGCAGCCGATCGAGATGGAACTGGTGGCGCCGGAGAAGCAGTTCGCGCTGTTCCTCGACGACGTGGCCCTGCCCGCCGACGCGCTGGTGGGCGACGAGGACGCCGGGCTGCTGCAACTGTTCGCCGGCCTCAACCCCGAGCGGATCATGGTCGCCGCGTTCAGCCTCGGCATGGCCCGCCAGGCCCTCGACACCGCCGTGGACTACGCCAAGACCCGCACCGTCTGGCAGGGGCCGATCGGCGCGCACCAGGGCATCGCGCACCCCCTCGCCGTGTGCGCGATCGAACTCGAACAGGCCCGGCTGCTGACCCAGAAGGCCGCGTGGCTGTACGACGCCGGGGACGACGAGGGGGCGGGTGAGGCGGCGAACATGGCCAAGTACGCCGCCGCCGAGGCCGCCGCGCGCATCGTCGACCAGTCGATCCAGACCCTCGGCGGCAACGGGCTGTCCCTGGACTACGGGATCGCGGCCCTGCTGGTCGCCTCCCGGGTGGCCCGGGTCGCGCCGGTCAGCCGCGAGATGATCCTCAACTACGTCGCCCAGCACACGCTGGGACTTCCCCGCTCCTACTGACCCGATCCGTTCCGGGTGCCAGGGCCTCACGGCTGACGCCGGCCGTGCGGCACTCCCTGCCGGCTGATGCTGATGCCGTCCAGCCCGGCACGCCGAGGCGGGTGGGCCTGGGTCACGTCGAGTCGTGCCGGCCCGGGTCACGCGGAGTCGTGTCGGTACGGGTCACGCCGGGCCGGGAGGGTCGGTTACGCCGAGCCGTGCCGGGCCCGGTCACGTCAGCCGTGCCGGCTCGGTCGCGTCAGCCGTGCTGCCTTGGCCACCCCACCCCGCCCGGCTCGGGCGTGCCGTGCCGCCTCGGCCACCCCGTGCCGCCTCGGCCACCCCGCCCGGCTCGGGCGTGCCGAGTCGGCACGGGCGCGCCGGGCCGGGCGGGCCGTCACGCCAACCGTGCAGGCCCGGGTCACCCCGAGCCAGGTGGGCCGGGTGGCCGTCCGTCGGTGGCCGTGCGGCTCAGTCACAGCGCGGTTGGCTCCGGCGCCTCCCGGTCGCGAAGGCCACCCAGGCCCGCGAGCAGTACCCGGAGCAGGTCCGACAGCTGCTCACACTGAGCCTCGGTGAGCGAGCCGAGCAGACTCTGTTCATGCCGGAGCAGGTCGTCCACGGACCGGTCCAGCAGCTGGTGCCCGTGGTCGGTGAGGGTGACCAGTACGGACCGACCGTCGGGGCCGGTCTTCTCCCGGCGGACCAGCCCCTCCGACTCGGCCCGGGCGACCCGCTGCGAGATCGCTCCAGCGCTGACCAGGGACAACCGGGCCAGCTCGCCCGGCGGCAATTGGTACGGAACCCCGGCGCGGCGCAGCGTGCTGAGCAGGTCGAGGGTCGCCGCGTCGATGCCGAGGCGGGTCAGTGTCCGCCGCCGCTCGTCGGACAGCAGCTTGCCGATCCGCCAGACCCTAGTGATCACGCCGATCGACGCCACCGGGGTGCCAGGGCGCTCGCGGGCCCAGGCGGACTGGATCAGGTCGACGGCGTCGTCCATGCGGCTCTCCTCGTGTTAACGTGCCACGGATACTACTTTAGGTCTAAAGGAGTTTGGGATGCGCACTGTCGTCGTCACCGGGGGCGCGACCGGGATCGGGTACGCGGTCGCGGAGTCCTTCACCCGCGCGGGCGACCGCGTCGTGGTCACCGGCCGCCGCGAGACGCCGCTGAAGGAGGCCGCCGCCCGGCTCGGGGCCACCGCCGTACCGTTCGACGCCGCTGACCCGGCCGCCGTCACCGCCGCGCTGTCCCTGCTGCCGGACCGGATCGACGTGCTGGTCAACAACGCCGGCGGCAACACCGACTTCGACCGGCCCGACGACGGGGACGACCTGGCCGCGCTCGCCGCGAACTGGCGGGCCAACCTGGACGCGAACCTGCTGTCCGCCGTCCTCGTCACCACCGCGCTGACCCCCCGGTTCGCCGACGACGCCCGGATCGTCACGATCGGGTCGATCGCCGCGCGACTGGGCGCCAACTCCTACGGCGCGGCCAAGGCCGCCGTCGAGGCGTGGACCGCGTCGCTCGCCAGCCAGCTCGGCCCGCGCGGCATCACCGCGAACGTCGTGTCCCCGGGCCTGATCGTGGCCACCGAGTTCTTCCGCGACCGGATGACCGAGGAGGGGGTCGCCCAGCGGGTCGCCGCCACCCGCAACGGCCGGCCCGGTACCACCGCCGACGTCGCCGCGACCGTGGACTTCCTCGCCTCGCCGGCCGCCGGTCACCTGACCGGCCAGGTCGTGCACGTCAACGGCGGTGCGTACCTGGGCCGCTGAACAGCGAAAACCCTTCGTCGGGTACGCAGGAGGGGGTCGCGCTCGTGTCGCCCCGGGTAGACACGGCTCGGTTCTCGGGCCGGCGTGTGGCGGGACCTGCTCGCCGCACGGATCGCGCCCGGGGCGGCAGTGGACCGATGGCCGGTGAGCCGGGTGCGGTGTTTGTGCCGGGTCCTGTGGATCATGTAACGTCACCTGCGTCGGAGCTGGACATATCGAGGAGGTGGGAACCCATGACTGCTGGTCCAGGCCGGGTGCTCCCCTCGTACGGCCGCGCGGTCCGCCGGACGTAGTCGACCGGGTGAGCGCCCGTCGGTACCCCCGAAAGGCTCTCGCATGTCGCTGTCACCGCACTCCGAATCCATGATCGTCTCCCGCCTGCGCGCCGTCGGCTGTGTCTTCGCCGAGGACGAGGCACGCCTGCTCGTCTCCGCCGCACGTACCCCGGCGGAACTCGCCGCCCTCGTGGACCGCCGCGTCGCCGGCCTGCCGCTCGAACACGTCCTGGGCTGGGCGGAGTTCCACGGCCTGCGGATCGCCGTGGACCCCGGGGTGTTCGTGCCCCGCCGCCGCACCGCCTTCCTCGCCGACCGGGCGATCGCCCTGACTCGTGCCGCGCTGACCAGCCACGGGCGGGCCGTCGTCGTCGACCTGTGCTGCGGCTCCGGCGCGGTCGGCGCGGCCCTCCTCGCGGCCCTCCCACAGGAAAGGGCCGCCGACACGGCTGGCGACAACCATCCGCCGGGTACTGCCACCGCGCCCTCCGCCGCCAGCACCGGACCGGAGCCCGCACGGTCGGGTGTTGTCGAGCTGCATGCCGCCGACATCGAACCCGCCGCGGTGCGGTGCGCCCGCCGCAACCTGGGCGCGCGCGGCACCGTCCACGAGGGTGACCTCTACGCCCCGCTGCCCGGCACCCTGCGCGGCCGGGTCGACGTACTGGTCGCCAACGCGCCGTACGTGCCGACGGACGCCATCGACCTGATGCCCCCGGAGGCCCGGCTGTACGAACCGCACGTCACCCTCGACGGCGGCTCCGACGGGCTCGACGTGCAGCGCAGGGTGGCCGCCGGGGCGGCGCGCTGGCTGGCCCCGGGCGGGCACCTGCTGGTCGAGACGGGCGAGCACCAGGCCCCGGCCACCCTGGAACTGTTCACCCGCCACGGCCTGGACTCCCGGATCGTCACCTGCGACGAGCTGTCCGCGACCGTGGTGATCGGCACCCGCCCGGCCGCCCGGCCACCGCGGCACCCGTGACCGCCCGGCACCCGCCCGGCCACCACGGCACCCGTGACCGCCCGGCCACCGCGGCTACGGACCCGCGAGGACCGTGTCGAGCATCGCCGCCCACTGCCGCAGCAACCGACTCCGCCGCGACCGGTCGTCACTGAGCAGGTTGGCCAGCCCGAACCCCCGCACCAGATCCAGCGTCGCGCCCACCGCGTCCCGGATCTCCGGCCGCGCGTCGTCCACGCCGAGCAGTTCCAGTGCCAGCCGGTACCCCTCCCGACCGAGCCGGTCCTCCAACGGTGCCACCACGGCGTGCAACTGCGGATCGGTGCGCGCCGCGACCCACAGTTCGACGGCCGCCTCGAACAACGGCCCCGTGTACAGCTCCGCGAGCAGTTCCAGCACCGCCAGGGTCCGCCGCTCGTCGCCGGGCAGCGTGTCGGCGGTGCGGAGCAGTTCCTCGGTGCGCGCGACGGCGACGTGTTCGACGGCGGCCACGACCAGTTCGGCGCGGGTCGGGTAGTGGTGCAGCTGGGCGCCCCGGGACACGCCGGCGCGCTCGGACACCGCCGTCGTGGTGGTGCCGGACCAGCCCAGCTCGACGAGGCACTCGGCGGTGGCCCGCATGAGCCGCAGCCGTGTCTGCCGACTGCGTTCCTGCTCCCGCCGCCCGGTCACACCCCCGGACCCGGCCGCACCCGCGGCACCCGTCACACCCCCGGCCACGCCTGGAGCGTCCCCGGCCACGCCCGGAGCAGACCCGGCCACAGCCGGAGCGCCCCCGGCCGCCCCCACGGCACCCGCCGCGCCCCCGGCACTCCCCACACCTCCGGCACCCGTCACACCCCCTACACTAATGGATCGCCCGCACCGCCTCGGAGATCGCGCGATGGAACGTCGGGTACGCGTAGATCATGCTGCGCAGCGTCTCCACCGGCACCTCCGCGTGCACGGCCACGGCCAGCCCGGCCAGCACCTCGCCCCCGGCCGGCCCGGCGGAGGTCGCCCCGACGAGCACCCCCCGGTCGGTGTCCACGACGAGTTTGATGAACCCCTCGTCACCGACCCCGTGGATCCAACCCCGGGTCGAGGACCCCAGAGGGGAGTACCCGGTGCCGACCGTCAGCCCCCGCTCGCGCGCCTGGGCCTCGGTGAGCCCGACCGCCCCGATCTCCGGGTCGGTGAACGTGACCCGGGGGAGCGCCTTGTAGTCGGCCGCCGGACCGCCCTGGCCGAGGATGTCGCGAACGGCGATGTCAGCCTGGTACATCGCGATGTGGGTGAACGCGCCGCGCCCGGTGACGTCGCCGACGGCCCACAGGCGTTCGCCGGCCCGCATCCACTCGTCGACGTCGAGGTTGCGCGCGCCGGGGTCCAGCCCCAGGGTGTCCAGGCCGAGGCCGGCGAGGTCGACCCGGCGGCCGGTGGCGACGAGGATCCGGTCGGAGGTGACCTCGGTGCCGTCGTCGAGGTACACGGTGGTGCCGTCGACCTTGACGGCCCTGCGGCCCACGTGCACGGTCACGCCGTCGCCGGTCAGCGCCTCGCGGGCGACCTTCGAGGACTCGGGTTCCTCCAGGGCGAGGATCCGGTCGGAGGCCTCCACGACGGTGACGGCGACGCCGAACCGGGCGAAGACCTGGGAGAGTTCCAGGCCGATGGCCCCGCCGCCGAGCACGGTGAGGGAGCGGGGCAGTTCGGCGGCCTCGATGGCGTCGCGGTTGGTCCAGTACGGGCTGTCGGCGAGGCCGGGGATCGGGGGGATGGCCGGGGTGGTCCCGGTGGCGATGACGACGCCCTTCGTGGCCTCGTACTCCTCGGAGCCGACCCGGACCCGGCCGGGGGCCGTCAGCCGGCCGCGCCCCCGGAGGAACGTGCCGCCCTTGCCCGTGAACCGGTCGACGGCGACCTGGTCGTTCCAGTTGTCGGTGGCCTCGTCGCGGATCCGGGCGTGCACCGGACCCCAGTCGGGGCGGACCGTCGCGTCCCCGGCGAACGTCGGCACCCGGCGGGCCTCCGCGACGGCGTTGGCCGCTCTGATCATCATCTTGCTGGGGATGCAGCCCCAGTAGGGGCACTCGCCGCCGACCAGGCGGTTCTCGATGCCGAGCACGTCCAGCCCCGACGCGGCCAGCCGGCCGGCCACTTCTTCGCCGCCGACGCCCAGTCCGATCACGATGATGTCCATCCGACCAGTGTGCCGCGCCGCTCCGTCCGGCGCGGAGCGACCGGGAATGAAGTGCGCCGCCCCGGACCAACAAGGGTGCGGGTGCCGTGCCGCTCCACCCGGCACGCCACCTCCGCTACCCGCCGACGGTCAGTTGGTCAGGCGGTCGGTGCCGTACTTCTTCACCAGCGCGTCGTTGGCCTTGAGGTCCAGGTCGCCGACGAAGCGGACCGAGTCCCGGATGGCCTCGCGGGTGATGGAGCTGCCCGGCCCGTTGAGCTGGTACTCGAACGGCTTGCCCGGCTGCGCGATCCGCTGCGCGAGCGGCACGTCGTGGAAGCCGAGCCGGATGATGTAGTACGAGTTGCCGCCGCCCTTGGGGACCTCGACGTAGTCCTGCTGCGGGTGGCCGAAGGTGACCGTGTTCTGGAAGTTGTGGTCACCGGAGCCGGAGGGGGCGACGAAGGTGATCACGGCGCAGTCGATGTGGAACGCGGTGCTCGACCGGTTCGTGAACACCAGGGCGGTCTGGCCCCACCAGATGTCACCGCTGGTCCGCACGCTGAGGGTCAGCGGGAGGTTGCTGGTGAACTTCGTGGTGGCCGGCTCGGACAGGATCGGGTTCGGTCCGGAGATCGGGTGGCTCGTGCCGTTGGCGCACCGTTCGAGGGGCTTGTTGTACTCCGACGGTGCCCCGGTGGGCTGGACCTGGGTGAACGTGTCGGGGCCGCCGACGACGGTGCTCGACGTCCCGGGCCCGACCGCCGTGGTCGCGGTGGCGGAGTTGCCGGTGACGCCGAGCCCGAGCATGAACAGGGCGCCGGCGAGGAGGCCGGCGACCCATCCGTGTCTGATGAGCTTCTTCATGAGGGGTCCTCCATCAAGTGACCTTTAGGAAACTTTACTAAAGGTGCATCGACGGTAACCATTGCACGGCGTCTTGTCCATATTCGACGCCGCTTGTGGCGCGAAACCCCGAACCCCACTCTCCGGGTACCGGCCCGCACCTGGTCGTCCCGGAGCCCCGCGAGGGAGCGCCCCCGGGGGTCTACAACGCCACCCCGGCCCCCGCGTTCTCCCCCCTGCGCACCACGAGCGCCACCACGGCCCCGACCAGCGCCACCACCGCCCCCACGGTCAGCGTCGTGTGGAACCCGTCCATGAACGCCAGGTGCGCCCCGTCCGTGATGGCCCGCGCCAGCGGTCCGGGGGTCCCCGGCGGCACCGGCGCGACCCCCTGCGCCACGTACTGCTCCGCCTCCTGGAACCGGGGCGCCAGCTCGGCGGGTACCCCGGACTCGACCAGCCTCGGCACGAGCTGGTCCCCGACCCGGCTGGCGATGATGGTGCTGAACACGGTCGTGCCGAGTACCCCGCCGAGCTGCGCGCCGGTCTGCTGGAGACCGCCGGCCACCCCGGACAGCTCCACGGGCGCGTTGCCGACGATCGCCTCGGTGCCGGCGACGATGACCAGGCCGAAGCCCAGGCCGAGCAGGACGAACCACGGCCACAGGGTCAGGTACGCGGCGTCGACCTCGGCCAGCGACAGCCCGAACAGCGCCACGGCCGTGAGCGTCATGCCGGCCGCCAGCGGCAGGCGCGGCCCGAACCGCGCGGTCAGGGCCCCGGCGGCGGGGGCGGAGAACATGAACGTGGCGGTCAGGGGGAGCAGCCGCACGCCGGCCTCGACGGGTCCCATGCCGTGCACCTGCTGCAGGTACAGGGTGAGGAAGAAGAACGCGCCGAACAGGGAGAAGAAGGCGAGGGTCACCAGCGCGGTACCGGCCGACAGCGAGACGTTGCGGAACAGGCTCAGCGGCAGCAGCGGGTGCCGCGTCCTCGACTCCCGGACGACGAACCCGGCGAGCAGCACGAGGGCGCCGAGGATGAACCCGAGGGGCAACGCGTCGCCGAAGCCGTGCTCCTGGGCTTTGATCAGGCCCCAGACCAGGGAGAACAACGCCCCGGAGAGCAGCACCACCCCGGGCAGGTCGAACGAGCCGGCGGCGCCCGGGTCCCGGGACTCGCGGATCACGAACCAGCCGAGCAGGACGGCGAGGACCGCCAGGGGCGCGTTGAGGAAGAACACGCTCTGCCAGTCGACGTTCTCGACGAGCAGGCCGGCGACGATCGGGCCGCTGGCGATGGACAGCGCCGAGGTGCCGCCCCAGATGCCGATGGCCATGTTGAGCTTCTCGGCGGGGAAGGCGTTGCGCAGGATCGCGAGGCTGGCCGGTTGGAGCAGCGCCCCGGCGAGGCCCTGGACGACCCGCCAGAAGATCACGGCGCCGATGCTGTCGGAGAACCCGATCGCCACCGAGGCGACCGCGAAGCCGACGACGCCGAGCAGGAAGAGCCTCTTGCGGCCGAACCGGTCGGCGAGCCGGCCGGCGATGATCAGGGAGACGGCGAGGGCGAGCAGGTAGCCGTTCGTGACCCATTGCAGGCCGGACAGCCCGGCGTCGAGGTCGCGGGCGATGGCGGGGTTGGCGATGGCGACGACGGTCGCGTCGAGGCCGACCATCGCGATGCCGATCGCGACGGCGGCCAGGGTGAGCCAGGGGTTGGCGCTGCCGCGTCGTGGGGCCGCGGGGGCCGGGGCGTCGAGCGTGAGTGTCATGCCGAGTAATTTGTCAGCGGCTGACATCTGCTGTCAACTGACAAAGGTTGAGCTGTGACATTAGTCATCAACTGACCATGGGATACACTTCGGCGCATGGAGACGGCGAGCCTGCGCGAGCGGAAGAAGCAGCGCACCAGGGAGGCGCTGGTCGACGCCGCGTTCGGCCTGTTCCAGCGCAAGGGCTTCGAGGCGACCACGGTCGACGAGATCGCCGACTCCGTCGAGGTCTCCGCCCGCACCTTCTTCCGGTACTTCGAGGGCAAGGACGACCTCCTCCTCACCATCCAGGAGCAGCAGTTCGAGCTCCTCTTCGACCTGATCCGCGCCCGGCCGGCCGGCGAGGCCGTGCTCGACGTCGTCCGGCACGCCGCCGTCGAGGTGGTCCGCGCCGCCGAGCAGGGCACGCACGGTTTCGACCCGGAGAAGGTGTCCTGCATGCAGAGCCTGATGGCGGCGAGCCCGGCGCTGGCCGCCCGGTGCCGCGCCTTCAGCTCCGCGCGGACGGACGAGCTGGCGGGCTGCCTGGCGGGCAGGATGGGCGTGGCCGACGACGACCCCCGGGCCTACCTCGCGGCGTCGGTGGCCGTCACCACGGTGCAGGTCGCGATGACCTGGCACGAGCGGGACCGGTCCGTGCCGCTGTCCGACTGCCTCGACCGGGCGTTCCTGCTGCTCGCGGCGGGGGTCAACTACCCCGCCCGGAGCGACGCGGATGGCTGACGCCACAGTGGTCGTCACCGACCTGGTCAAGCGCTACCCGAAGCGGGACGTCAACGCCGTCGACGGCCTCAGCTTCGAGGTGCGCCGGGGCGAGATCTTCGGCCTGCTCGGGCCGAACGGCGCCGGCAAGTCCACCACGATCGGCGTGCTCACCACCCGGGTCCGGGCCACCGGCGGCACCGCGAGCGTCGGCGGGGTCGACGTGATCGGCAACCCGGTGCTGGCGCGGACCAAGCTCGCCGTCGTGCCCCAGCGCGGCAACCTGGACCGCTCGCTCACCCCCCGGCAGAACCTGACCTTCCACGCCGCCTACCACGGGGTGCCGCGGGCCGAGCGGCGCGCGCGGGCGGCGGCGCTGCTGGCGGAGTTCGGGCTGGCCGACCGGGCGGACGACAAGATCGAGCAGTACTCCGGGGGCATGGTCCAGCGGGTCATGATCGCCCGGGCCCTGATGCACGAGCCCGAGGTGCTGTTCCTCGACGAGCCGACCGCCGGGCTCGACCCGCAGTCCCGGCTGTTCCTCTGGGACCGGGTCCGCGAGCTGCGCGACCGGGGCACCACCATCGTGCTCACCACGCACGACATGGACGAGGCGGCCGAGATGAGCGACCGGGTCGGCATCATCGACCACGGCGCCCTGCTGGCCCTGGACACCCCGGCGGCCCTCACCCACAGCCTGTCCGGGCAGTCGGTCCTGGAGCTCACGGTCACCCGGGACGACCCGGCGCTGATCGGCCTCGTCGCCGACCTCGACGGCGTGGACCGGGTCGAGAAGATCAAGGACCAGAGACTCCGGTTGTACCTGACGAGGCCCGGCCCCGACCTCCTCGCCCCCGTGGCCACCCTGCTGGGCGCGCACGACGCCGGCCTGTCGGACGTGCACCTCGGCGAGCCGAGCCTGGAGGACGTGTTCATCAACCTGACCGGCAGGGGACTGCGGTGAACCGCGCGACGCTCCCCCCGACCGGCGGCCCCGCGGCGACGCTCCCCCCGACCAGCGGCCCCGCGGCGACGTTCCCCCCGACCGGCTGCGGCCCCGCGGTGCCGCCGTCACCGACCGGAAGGGGACCCCGGTGACCCGGACGGCGTTCTTCGCGATCCTGTGGCGGGACCTGTTCGTCACGGGCAAGGAGTTCTGGGTCTTCCTCCTCCAGGTGGCCCTGCAACCGCTGTTCATGCTGTTCGTGTTCGCCAAGGTGCTCGGCGCGGCCGGCTACGTCTCCGCCGACTTCGGCCGGCTGCTGCTGCCCGGCATGGTGGCGCTGACCGCGTTCCTCACCGCGCTGCAGAGCGTGGCGTTCCCGCTGGTCATGGAGTTCTCGTTCACCCGGGAGATCGAGGACCGGCTGCTGGCCCCGCTGCCGATCGCGCTCGTCGCCGTGGAGAAGCTGTGCATGGCCGTGATCCGGTCCATGGTGGCCGCCGTGCTGATGTTCCCGATCGGGGCGCTGGTCCTCGGCCACGCCCCGTGGCGCACCGCCGGGCTGCCGTTGCTGCTCGTGGCGCTGCTGCTCGGCGGCTGGGTCGGCGGCGCGCTCGGCATGAACGTGGGCACCTGGATGCCGCCGAACCGGATCAGCGTCGGGTTCGCCGTGATCCTGACCCCGCTGATGTTCACGGGCGCGACGCAGTACCCGTGGAAGTCGCTCGACACGTTGCCCTGGTTCCAGTGGGTGACGGCGTTCAACCCGCTGACGTACCTGTCCGAGGGGGTCCGCGCCGCCCTCGTCCCCGACGTGCCGCACCTGCCCCCGTGTCTGTGCCTGTCGGTGCTGGTCCTGTCGGGGACGGTGCTCACCGCCACCGGCCTGAAGGGCTTCCACCGCCGCGCCATCGACTGACCGGGCCGCTCCGCACGCCGACGAGGGCGGGCATCCCGCTCCGGCCGCCCCGGGACAGCGCGCCGCCCCGCCTCGAGGCACCGAGCCACGCCGCCCGGGACACCGAGCCGCGCAGCCCGGAACAGCGGTCCACGCCGCCCGGCAGGTCAGCCGGTGGGCGACCCGGCCGGAACCCGGCGCTGCCAGACCATCGGCACCTCGATCCGGGTCTGGGCGGACCCGTTCCACTTCGGCTCGAAGCCCTGGGCGCGCAGCGCGGCCACCACCTCGTCACCGATCGCCGTCACCGCCTCCTCGCCGTCGGCCACCGACCCGTAGCCGAGCATCAGGCCGCCGCCGGCGACGGCGTGGTCGGTGTCCTGGACGTGGTGGTAGACGAAGCCCCGGGGCGCGGGGTGCCCGGCCAGTTCCGCGCCGATCTCTGCGTTCGCGCAGGTGCCGCAGCAGGTGAAGTGCGCGCGGGCCACGACACCGGCCGCGTCGAGGGCGGCGAACGCGGCGTCGATCCGGTCGCAGTCGGTGACCGCCGGCCAGCCGGCCTGCTCGGCGGCGAGCGCGGCCGACTCCTCCGCGAGGATCCGCTCGGCGAGGTCGAGCACCTCCGGATCGTCCTCGGAGTCCACGTTCTCGGCGGCTTCCTCGGGGATCTCGGCGGGGTCGTCGTATCCGGAGCGCACGGCGGTGCGGATGTACTCGCGCAGGTCCTCGGCCAGTTCTTCGTCGATCATCCGGGCACCCTACAACCCGGGTGCGACACGCCTCTCCACAGTGCCCGCCCCACCGGCGAACAGCCCCGCGCTCCGGTACCAGGAAAAGGGTCTTCTCAGCCCCGGAGCAGGAGCAGCACCGCCGCCGCCGACCAGCTGAAGTTCGGCGCCCCCTGCCGCGCCCCCGTCAGCGGGTGGTAGTTCTCGTGCAGCGGCGCGTCCCCGGCCAGCCCGTCGGCGTTGGCGAACAACTTCTCCGTCAGCGCGTCGGCCTCCCAGGAGAACCCGGCCCGCCGCAGCCCCTCCACGGCGAAGGCGAGCTGGTCCAGCCAGACCGGCCCCCGCCATTGCCGCTCGGGCGCGAACGCCGGGCTGTCGGCCGCCACCGACGGACACGGCACCGGCGTCCCGAACCGCCCCGGGTCGAGCAGCGCGGCCCGGACCGCCACGGTCTGCGGCAGGGTCGCGATCCCGGCCCACAGCGGGATGACGCCCTCGACGCCCTTGCCGCGTTCCACCAGCGGCTGGCCGTCGATCGTGTCGTAGAACCAGCCGGTGCCGGCGTCGTACATCCGGTCGCGGACGTAGCTGGCCACCTGCTTGGACGGGAACGTGTCGGAGGCCCCCACGGCGCGCGCGATCAGGGTCAGGTGGTCCTTCTCGGCGGCCAGGTACGCGTTCAGGCACACCGACTCCTGGTCGATCGTGAACCCGGTCCGGCCCGGCAGCACGGTCACGTCGTCGAACCGGGGCGCCGAGTCCGTGCCCGACTCCCACGAGGCGGCCTCCGCGACGGCCTTGTCGGTGTCGTTGGCCGGGTCCAGGGTGGCCCCGTAGGAGCAGATCCCGAAGCCGCACCGGTCCCGCGCGTCGTACCACCACCGGTGGTAGGCGACCAGGCGCGGGTACAGCCGGCGGAGGAAGGCCAGGTCGCGGCCCGCGTGGTACACCTGCCACACGGCCCAGGCGGCCAGGGGCGGTTTGGTGTTGCGTTCGTTCCAGTTCGCGCCGTCGCGGTTGTAGAACACGGCGTCGGGCACCATGCCGTCGTCGCGCTGGTGGTCGAACACGGACTCGATCACCGAAGCCGCGAGCGCGGGGTCGAACGCGGCCACGCCCGCGGCGTGCTTCCACGAGTCCCAGGACCAGAAGCCGTTGTGCGCGGCCGAGCTCAGCGACGGGGTGACGCCGTCCCGGCGGAGGGCGCCGGCCGGGCTGCGCCAGTTGGTGACGAGGGTGGTGACGGCCTTGACGGCGAGCCGGCGGCGCTCGGGAGCCACCCCGTCGAGGGCCCGGGCCAGGTAGCGGGCCCACCGGGCGTCCGGCGGTTCGGTGCGGGCCGCGAGCCGGTCGCGTTCACCGGCCGTGAACGTGTAGCTCTCCTGCCAGGTCAGCCGGACCTCGCCGTGCACGACGAGCGGGGCGACCCGGTCGGTGCGGTAGCTCCCGCCGGTGACGACGGTGATCACGGGGGCGTCATGGCGGACCTCGAAGCGGGCGTCCGTCGTGGACAGGAACGCGTGCCGGTCGCGGACCTCCCGGAAGTCGGCGGCCACCCCGGTGTCGGTGCCGCGCAGGGTCGGCGCGTACTCGTGCGGCAGCAGCGCGCCCGTCCAGGACACCGCCAGCCGCCGGGGGCCGTCCCCGTCGTGCCGGACCCGGGCCTCGACCACGGCACCCCGGTGCGAGGTGTACCAGAGGCCCAGCGTCACGGTCAGCCCGCCGCCCACGCACACCTGCCGCAGCCGGCCCGGGAGCGCGTCGGCACTGTCCAGGGCCAGGTCGACGGGCTCGCCGGTGTCCAGGTCGGTCAGGCCGAGCCGGCTGAAGACCGCCGCCAGCCACCAGGGGTACTCCTCGGCGACGTACAGCGGCCCGGTGAAGCCGCCCGCGTGCCCGGCGTCCGGCAGCCCGTACCCGTGCCAGGCGCCCAGATCGGCGAACACGGTCAGCGGGTTGCGGTCGGCCGGCCGGGCCCGCGCGGGCACGCCGACGAGGTTCAGCACGTTGGCGAACTCGTCCACCGCGCCCCCCGTACATTTATCGCCGATCATGAACGAACGTAAAATATCATTCGGGTTCGGTTAGCTCACCCGTGGACGGAGCCCCGCGAGGTGGAGGAAGACCTCGCGCTTGCCGGTCGCGTTACCCCCCGGGTCCAGCACGTACACCTCGGCCCACCCCCAGCCGCCCACGGAGGACCGTCGATCCGTCATCCGGATCACCCGGACGGTCAGCGGCCGCCCGGCGAACTGGGGCGAGGCGTCGCGGTCGAGAACCAGCAGGTCACCGGGCTTCGGCGTCGTCATCATACGCATCTGACGGATTTGTCGACCCAGTATGACGCCAATATGGGGAACCCGCATGACGGCATGGTGCGTCCCTTGTCACCCGGGGCCGGGGCCGCTGCAATTGACTGACGTCCATCGATATGTTCCGGGAGGCCCCTCCGTGCGCACCGCCCGCTCCCTCACCGTCCTCGCCCTCCTCCTCACGGCCCTGACCAGCCCTTCCGTGGCCTTCGCGGCCCCGACACCCGAACCCGCCGCCGCCGATCCGGCACGATCCACGACCTTCGACGGGTACGCCGAGCTGGCCCGCTCGCCCCGCGTCCCCGGCACCGCCTGGTGGACCGACCCCGCGACCGGCCGGCTGGTCGCGGCCGCCGACGACTCGGTCACCGGCGCCGACCTGTCCACCGTGGCCGCCGCCGCGTACCGGGCGGGCGCGACCCTGGTCCGCGAACCGGGCCTGTTCGCCCCCCGGCTGCGGGGCGGCGAGCCGTTCTACCCGGGCCGGTGCGCCGTCGCGTTCAACGTCCGCTCCGGCACCACCTACTCCTTCCTCACCGCCGCGCACTGCGTCCCCAAGGTCGGCGGCACGGTGTACGCCGACCCGGCCCTCACCGTCGTCCTCGGCGTCGTCACGTCCGTCAACACCGGCTACGACCTCGCGCTGGTCCGCTACACCAACCCGGCGATCCCGCACCCCGGCGACGTCACCCTGTACGGCGCCGGGGTCCAGGACATCGCCTCAGCAGCCTCGGGCTCCGTCGGGCAGGCCGTCCGGCGCAGCGGCCCGACCACCGGGGTGCGCGCGGGGTCGATCACGGGCCTCAACGCCACGGTCAACTACCCGGGCGGCGGGTCGGTCGTCGGTCTGATCCGCACGAACATCTGCGCCGAGCCGGGGGACAGCGGCGGTCCGCTGTACGCGGGGTCGGTCGCGATCGGCATCCTGTCCGGGGGCTCCGGGAACTGCTCCTCGGGCGGCACCACCTTCTACGCCTCGGTCACCCGGGCCCAGTCCCTGTACGGCGTCACCGTCTACTGAGCGGCCAGGACGAACGTGCGGCCGGCCACCCGCAGCACCCGGGTGGCCCGGTCCCAGCGCACCGCCCACCACGGCAGCCGCCCGACCTCGCGGACCGCCAGCTCCACGGCCGCCGCCCCGACCAGCTCACCGGCGGCGGCCCGGTCCCGCGCGGCGGCGAGCCCGTCGGCGTACGACCCGCCGGGCGGTCGACCGGCCGCCCACCCGGCGAACCACCGCCGCCAGTCGGGCCCGAGGCTCCGGGCGAGTTCCGGCCAGGCCCGGGCGACGTCGCCGGCACGCTTGGCGAGCAGCCCGGCCGTGGTGGCCGCGAGCAGTTCGGGGTCGAAACCGTCCGGCGGCCCGGCCCCGCCGACCAGCGCCGCCACGAGCGCGGCCTGCCGTTCCGCGAGCCCGGGCCGGGGCGGCGGCGGGCCGGCGGGCGGGGG
Source organism: Longispora urticae (assembly GCF_053902585.1). Taxonomy (NCBI): domain Bacteria; kingdom Bacillati; phylum Actinomycetota; class Actinomycetes; order Micromonosporales; family Micromonosporaceae; genus Longispora; species Longispora urticae. The sequence continues at coordinate 59,317 of NZ_JAQZSH010000023.1, read as the reverse complement.
CGTGGGGACCGGCTCAGACACGGGGATGCCCCGAGGCGTCGGCGATCGCGTCGAGTTCGGCGCGGAGTTCGGTGGCCGGCGGGTAGCGGTCGTCGCGTTCGAGGAGGAGGCCCGGTGGCCGGTGCCGGGCGCACAACTCCCGGACCAGGTCGAACACCTCGACGGGTACCGGATGGGCGTGCGTGTCGTGGTAGAGCCCGGCGTGCGCGGACCCGCCGGCCACGTGCACGTAGGCGACCCGGTCGAGGGGCAGCGCGTCGAGCAGGGCGAGCGGGTCGTGGCCCCGGTTGCGCGCGTTGGCGTACACGTTGGCGATGTCGAGGAGCAGCAGCGCGCCGGTCGCGTCGAGGAGTTCGGTGAGGAACTGCGCCTCGGTCAGCTCGTCGTCCGGCCAGTCGAACAGGGTCGCGATCGGTTCCAGGGCCAGCGGCACGGGCAGTTCGCCCTGGGTCCGCCGGACGTTGGCCGCGAGCGCCGCCAGGGCCTCCCGGCTGCGCGGCACGGGCAGCAGGTGCCCGGCCTCCACCCCGCCGGCCCGGACGAACGCGATGTGCTCGCTGACCAGCGGCGCGTCGAACAGCGCGGCGCACCGGGCGAGCCGGGCCACCCGGGCGGGTTCGACCGGGTCCGCGCCGCCGAGGGACAGCGCCACCCCGTGCGGGACGACGGCGACCCCCCGGTCGCGCAGCCCGGCGAGGGCCTCCGGCACGGCCGGGCCGATCGTCTCGGCGATCACCTCGCAGAACCGCAGCCCGGCGAGCCCGGCGACGAACCCGGCGATCTCGGGCCGCCACCCGATCCCGACCCCGGCGATCCGCCCGAGCCCGTCGGTCGCCGCGCCGCCGGTCAATCCCCGCCTCCGCCGCCCCCGCAGCTCGACCCGCAACTGGACCCGGAGCTGCAACTCGACGACGACGACGAGGAACACGAGGAGCTGTTGTCGCTGGAACTGGAGCTGGAGCACCCGGACGTCGACGAGGAACTGCCGCACGAGCTGCTCGACGTGTAGTACCCGCCGGAGGAGACCAGGGCGGCGCGCCCCAGCCCGAGGTACTGGGCGTACTCCGGGTCCGACGCCCACCACGCGGCCGTCCCGAACAGCCCCACGCTCAGCGCCGCCCCCGCGGGCCCGTACGTCGCCCACGACGGCCGGTTGCGCGGGTGCAGGTGACCGTTGCGCCGGAACTGGTCGCGCAGGATCATCCGACCCGCCCGGGTCAGGCGCGGGGCGCGCAGCGACAGGACGCCGACGATCGCGAGGACGGCGGAGCCCAGCACGAACGCGACCGTGTGCTCGTCGGCCGCCGAACGGGTGGCCAGCGCGATCCCGACGGCCGCCGCGCACAGCAGGACCAGCGGGAGGATCCGGGCGCCGGCGCGCTGCCCCCGGCTGGTCAGCAGGCCCTGGCGTTCCAGCTTGGCGCGGATCTGGGCCTGGGCGGCGCGGGCGTCGGGCAGGCGCAGGGCCTCCCACGGGTTCGAGCCCCGGAGCATGCCCTGGTGGGCGACCTGCGCGAGCCGGGGCAGGCCGGCGGGCAGCGGGCCGGGCGCGCCGTTGGCGCCGAGTGCCCCGGACGCGCGCAGGGCCGCGAGCGCGGCGAACTCGGCGAGCGCGGGACCGCCCTTGAGCGCGGCGACGTCGATCGGGTCGACCGGCAGGTGGTGTCCTCCGCCGCCGGCGAACAGCCGGCCGCGCACCACGACGGAGAGGGCGAGCAGGGCCGCCCCCGAGAGGATAAACGCGAACACGAGTGTGTCGTCCGCCATCGAGGGCCCCCGGGTGGTGTGGCTACGGTGGACCTCATTGTGGGGGCAGGAAGCTACAGCACGATAGCCGCTGTCGGAGAGTTGATCGGGCCGCCCAGGACGATTGCCGCGATCCGGTCAGCGGCGACCCGGTCCAGCACCACCAGGCTGCGGTAACCCTCGGCGACCGGGGGCAGTCCGCCGTCGGCGGGGAACCGCCAGGCCCGGTCGTGCCGGCGGAAGGACCGGCCCCGCACCCGCCGGCCCCGGGCGTACTGGCCGGCCCGCGCGTCGGCCGCCGACACGTCCAGGGCGACCAGGTGCGCCCGGTCCCCGGTGAGGAACCGCAGCAGGGCGCGCCGGGTGCCGCAGTCGTGCAGGACGACGCCCCGGCCGGCGCGGACCGCCCGGTACACGGCGAGGTAGTGGGTCAGGTGCACCAGCGGCCGGTACGCCGCGTACGGCACCCGGTCGCCCAGCCGGCCCCGCCACCGGTTGCGGGCCTGCTCCGAGTCGAGCAGCCATGCCCCTCCGGGCAGCGCGACCGGCCCGGTCTCCTGGCCGGTGAGGCCGAAGAGCCGGCGGAGCAGCGTCGTCTTGCCCGCGCCGGGGATGCCGGCGACCACGACGACCGTGCCGGCCGGGTAGTGCAGAGTCGTCGGCTCGCCGGGACCGCGCAGGTCGTGCGTGCTCACGGCTGGGCTCCCTGTCGGTGCGGGGGTGGGGCGGCGGCGGGTCGGCCGCCGGGTGCCGGTACCCGGCGCGCGCAGTTTATCGAACGTGGGGCCGGCGGCCGGTCGGCCGAAACGGTGAGGACTGCCCGAAGGGGCACGGCTCCGGGGCGGCTCAGGACGCCCGGCGGCCGGGGCGGTCGCCCAGCTCCGCGCACCACCGGTCCGACCAGGCGCCGAGCTCGTTGAGGATCGGGCCGAGCTCGCGGCCCTTGGCGGTGATCGAGTATCCGATGGACTCGGGGCACTGGGCGACGACGCCCACCGACTCCAGCTCCTCCAGCCGGTCGGCGAGCAGCCGGTCGGACAGGCCGGGCACCCGGCAGCGGATGTCCTTGAAGCGGGCGTGGCCGAGCTCGTTGAGCACGGCGATGATCGCCGCGGTCCAGCGTCGCCCGATGAGTTCGGCGGCGAACTGGACCTGCGGACAGTAGCCCGCCGAGAAGTCCGGTCCTGTCGCCTGGGTCACGTCCAAAATTCTAGCTCCCCCTTGCACTTATCTTCCGTAAGTGCTTATCTTTCGTAAGTAGTCTAACCCCCGAGCCCGGAGGCACCAGTGTCCGTCCGCATTCTCAAGATCAACTCTAGTGCCCGGTACGCCGACGCGAGCAGCCGCCGCCTCACCGAGGCCGTCGTGGCCGACCTGCTGCGCCGGCACCCGGACGCCGAGGTGGTCGACCGCGACGTCGCCCAGGGCGTGCCGTTCGTCAGCGAGGGCCAGATCGAGGCCATCTACACCCCGGAGGGTGACCGGACCCACGCCCACCGCCAGCTGCTGTCCAGCTCGCGGCACCTGATCAGTGAGCTGCGGTCCGCCGACTACCTGGTGATCGGCGCCCCGATGTACAACTTCTCGGTCCCGGCCTCCCTCAAGGCGTACTTCGACCAGGTCGCCCAGGCCGGCGTCACCTTCAGCTACTCCGAGGCGGGCCCGGTGGGCCTGGTCGACAACATCCGCGAGGCGTACGTCGCGGTGAGCAGCAACGGGGTGCCGCTGGACTCGCCGGTGGACTTCCTCACCGGGTACGTCCGGCACTTCCTCGGCTTCCTCGGCATCCACAACGTCCGGGTGCTCGACGCCACCGGGCAGATGGCGGGCGCGCACCGCGAGCGGGAGGCCCTCGACGCCCTGGTCGCCGCCTGACCGTCCGCGCGCCCGGCCCACGCCGCCCGCGAGCCCGACGGCCGCCCCGGAGTTGACCCCGGCCCGCCGGGTACGAAACCTCGTCGTTCCGTACCCGTCGGGCCGGTAGTTTCCGGGGTATGACGCCTGACACCGTGCTCCCGGGCACCGCCCGCGCCCTGCTCACCCGGCTCGCGACCGCCCAGGCCGACGCCCGGGTGCCGTCCCTGGTCGGCGCGCTGGTCCGGGACGGGGTGACCGTGTGGTCCGGGGCGCGCGGCCTGGTGGACGGGGCGGCGCCGACGGGGGAGACCCAGTACCGGATCGGGTCGATCACCAAGACCTTCGTCGCGGTCCTCGTCCTGCGGCTGCGCGACGAGGGCCGGCTCGACCTGAACGACCCCCTGGACAGGCACGTCCCGGGTACCGCCGTGGGACACGTCACGGTCGGCCAGCTGCTGTCGCACACCGCCGGCCTGCGCGCCGAGCCCGACGGCGACTGGTGGGAACGCGCGCCGGGCTTCGACACCGCCGCCCTGCTCGCCATGCTCGGCCCGGACAGGGCGCCGTTCCGGCCGGGCCGCCGGTTCCACTACTCCAACACCGGGTACGCGCTGCTCGGCCACCTCGTCGCCCGGCTGCGCGGTGTGACCTGGTCGGAGGCGGTCGACGCCGAGATCCTCCGCCCCCTCGGGCTCACCGGCACCAGCTACCTGCCCCGGCCGGGGCACGCCCGGGGCTGGGCCACCCACCCGTGGGCGGACGTCCTGCTGCCCGAGCCCGCGCACGACAGCGGCGCGATGGCCCCCGCCGGCCAGCTCTGGTCCACGCTGCCCGACCTGGCCCGCTGGGCGGCGTTCTTCGCCGGGGACACCGGGGGAGTGCTGTCCGCCGACACCCTCGCGGAGATGCGCGAACCGATCGGCGTCGACGACGGCCCGCACTGGCTGATCGGGCACGGCCTCGGCCCGCAGCTCGCCCGCCGCGACGGCCGCCGGCTCGCCGGGCACACCGGTTCGATGCCGGGCTTCGTCGCCGTCGTGTGGGCGGACCCGGCCGAACGGACCGGCGTGGCGGTGGCCGCCAACGCCACGAACGCCGCCATGCCGGGCCTGGCCACGGACCTGCTGGATCTCCTCGCCGAACACGAGCCGCCGCTGCCCGCCTGGGCGCCCGACCCGGCCGCCGACCCGTCGCTGGTCGCGCTGACCGGCACCTGGTACTGGGGGCCCACCCCGCACACGCTGCGCCTCGGCCCGGACCGGACGTTCGAGCTGGCCCCGCTGGGCGCGGCGGGCCGGGGCACCCGGTTGCGGCCGGACGACGCGGGCGGCTGGACGGGGCTGGAGGGCTACTTCGCGGGCGAGACGCTCACCGTCGTCCGGGGCGCGGACGGGTCGCCGGAGGTGTTGGAACTGGGCACGTTCCGGTTCACGCGGGAGCCGTACCCCGGGGAGGGTTGGGGTGCGGGCACTGTGGACTTGCCCTGATTCGTCCCACAGTTCTGTCACTATCTGTACACGACGGCTCTACGGTTTGGAGTTGCGGCCGGATCGATCTACGGTTGTCCGGGGCTCGGAGGTGGTACCGGCCGCAACCCGCCATCGGGCCCGCCAACCCCGGGCGCCCCACCTCGCAGGAGGCGGGGCGCCGTGCTGTCCCCCGGGCGTCCGGTTCGTGAAGAATCGATCAAGGCCATTGACCTAGCTGGATCCGTGCGGCCACGATGTGCGCATTCGGGGTCCTGCTAGGACAAGGAGCGCCATGTCCCTCCACAAGGTATTCCGCACGTTCGTCTCCCTCGCCCTGAGTCTCGCGGCCGTGTGCGCGGTCAGCCTCGGCACCGCCGCGCCCGCGCACGCCGACGCCTGCTACACCTGGAACCGCACCCTCTCGCAGGGCATGTCCGGCGGCGACGTCACCACCCTCCAGATCCGGGTCGCCGGCTGGGGCGGCTACGGCGAGGTGATCGCGGTCGACGGGGCGTACGGGGCCGCGACCGCCGCCGCCGTGAAGCGCTTCCAGGCCGCGTACGGGCTCGGGGCCGACGGGGTGGCCGGCCCCGCCACGTTCGCCAAGCTGTACGAACTCCAGGACAACGACTGCACCCCCCTGCACTTCGCGTGGTCCGAGGTCGACGGCGGCTGCGGGGCCGGCGGCTACGCGGGCGGCAGCGTGTCCGCGGCGACCGTGCAGGCGAACCTGCTGCGCGCCATGTGGAAGGCCGAGGCGCTCCGCCACCAGCTCGGCGACCACCCGCTGACGGTGACCTCGGGGTTCCGGAGCAGGGCGTGCGACTCCTCGGTCGGCGGCTCCGGCACCGGGCAGCACACGTACGGCACGGCCCTGGACCTGGTGGGCAGCGGCGTGACCCTGTGCCAGATCGCCCAGCGCGCCCGGTACGCCGGCTTCAACGGCATCTTCGGCCCCGGGTACCCCGACCACAACGACCACGTGCACGTCGACATCCGCCCGGGCCGGTCCTGGTCCGCGCCGAACTGCGGGGTGTGACGTGCGCCGGCTGACCGTGCTCGTCGCCACCGTCGCGCTCGTGGTCACCGGACTGGCGGCGCCGGCCGTCGCGCACCCGAGCGCGGCGTACCCGCTCCAGAGCCGGGGCAACCTGGGCGTGGACACCCTCGCGGTGCAGTACCTGCTGCAACAGCACGGGTACGGCGCGCCCGCCGACGGGAACTTCGGGGCCAGTACCCAGAACGCGGTAAAGTCCTTCCAGGCCGGCAAGGGTCTGGCCGCCGACGGCGTCGTCGGGGCCGCCACCTGGGGCGCGCTCGTGGTCACGGTGCGGTCCGGCTCCTCGGGCGCGGCCGTGAAGGCGCTCCAGGCGCAACTGAACAAGAAGCGCCGGCTGGCCCTCGCCGTCGACGGGGTGTTCGGCGCGGGCACCGACAGCGCGGTCCGCACCCTCCAGGGCCACATGGGCATCGCGGCCGACGGGGTCGTCGGGGCCACCACCTGGAAGAACCTGCTCTGGCACTACGCCTACCCGGCGTTCGGCGACCTGTGCGACCAGGACCCGGACGGCAACGGCACCGCCAACTGGGCCACCGGCGGCGCGATCGGCCAGCTGGAGGCCGCGGCCCGGTCCTTCGCGGCCACCGGGCAGGGCCGGGTGCCGCTCGGGGACGCCTCGTTCGAACACGGCGGGGACATCCCCGGCCACGCCAGCCACGAGGTCGGGCTCGACATCGACGTGTGGCCGGTCCGGACCGACTCGGCGCAGTGCACGGCCGGCCGGATCACCTGGCAGTCGGCGACCTACGACCGGGCGGCCACCCGCCAGCTGGTCCAGGCCCTGCGGGCGGCCGCCCCGGGGCACGTGACCCTGGTGTACTTCAACGACCCGACGCTGATCGCCGAGGGGCTGACCACCCAGTACCCGAACCACGACAACCACCTGCACATCCGGTACCACTGAGCGGCCGGCGGGCCCGGGTGGCCGGGCCCGCCCCCTGGTCAGAGCGCCTGGCGCAGCGTCAGGGCCGACCCCTCCGGCGACCACGCGCCCAGGGTGTAGCGCAGCTGGTCCGCCGGTCGGTCCAGGTAGCAGATCAGGTTCACCGGCCAGCCGGTCTGGCCCAGCACGTACCCGTCCATCGGGGTGGGTCGTTCGCTGATCGCCAGGCCGCGCTCGCCCTCCGGGCCGATCCGGTGCCAGTCGGGGTGCAGGTGCACGGAGCCGAGCAGGTCCAGGCCGTCGTCGTCGGCGTCCCGGCTGATCCGGAGCAGGTCCTTGGCGTCGCACCAGAACCCGCGCCGGGCGTTGGCGTACGCGGCGCCGAAACAGGGCACGATGGTCTCCGCGTACTCCTCCGTCGCCACCTCGTCGATGTCGCGGACGTTGCGGCCGAACACGACCCGCTCCACCACGTACTCCTCCCCGGTGTCCCGGCCGACGAGCACCGCGAAGCACGACGGCGGGTACTCGGGCGTGCACGCCGCGTACTCCTCGGCCGCCGCGGCCAGGAACGGCTCCAGCACCCCCGCCCCCAGCACGACCGACCGGGACGGCACCGGGGTGGGCAGGGCCGCCACCAGGTGCCGGGCCAGTTCCTCCTCGGCCGCCTCCGCGCGGCCGCCCGTCCAGTCGTAGAACCCGTGCCCGCTCTTCACCCCGAACCGGCCGGCGTCCACCAGCGCGCGCAACGCGCCCGGCACCGGCTTCCCCTGGCCCTCCAGGATCGCGACGACGGTGTCGAGGCCGGCGAGGTCGAGCCGGTCGAAGATCCCGGTCGCCCCGTATCTGCGGCCGATGCCGTGGGTGAGGATCCGGTCCACCATCTCCGGGGTGGCCACCCCCTCGCCGACGATCCGGAACGCCTCGCCGAGCAGCGCCGTCTGCAACCGGGGCCCGACCGTGCCGGGCGCGTCCGAGCCGAACAGCACCGGGGTCTTGCCGATCGCGGTCAGCAGGTCGCCGGCCGCCGCCAGCGCCGCCGGGTCGGTGCGTTCCCCGGGCACGACATCCACGAGGGGTACGAGGTGGGCCGGGAGGTAGAAATGGGTCGCCAGCACCCGCTCTGGGCGACGACATCGGGCCGCGATCCCGGTGACCGGCAGCGCGGTGGTGGTGGAGGCGAGCAGCACCCCGGGGCGGGCCAGCAGGTCCAGCTCGGCGAACAGGTCGCGCTTCGTGGCCAGGTCCTCGGGGACCGCCTCGACCACGTGGTCGGCCTCGGCGACCCCGCCGAGCCCGGTGACGGCCCTGATCCGGCGGCGGACCCCGTCGGCGCGGTGCCCGGGGAGCTGGCCGAGCCGGACGAGCTGGTCGACCAGCCGGCCGACGGTGGCGGTCGCGGCGGTCGCCCCGGCGGCGCTCCGGGCGTGCACCAGGACGTCGCGGCCGGCGAGGGCGTAACTCAGTGCGATGCCGGTGCCCATGGCCCCGGCGCCGATGATTCCCACTCTGGTAGTACTTTGGGCGGTCATAGTGGCAATCCTTTCGATCTTGTCGACCGTCCATTGTGTACAGCGAGCCACCCGGGCCGCCTGTGATGTCCGCCGCAGTAAGCTGGGCCCGTGACGGACGTACAGGTGTGGTGGGGCCGGGCCGACCAGGCGAGGCCGGCGCACGTCGAGCTGTTCAGCGACGTCGAGCGCGACCGGCACGACCGGTTCCGGGTCGCCTCGGCACGCGAGCAGTTCACGGTCGGCTGCGCGATCGTCCGCCTGGTGTTGTCCCAGCTCACCGGCACCCCGCCGGAGAAGATCGAGCTGGACCGGGAGTGCACCCGGTGCGCCGGCCCGCACGGCAAGCCCCGGCTCGTCGGCAGCGACCTGCGCTTCTCGGTGTCGCACTCCGGCGACCGGATCGGCGTCGCCTTCGCCACGGGGGTCGAGCTCGGCCTCGACGTCGAGCGGGCCGAGGGCCGCGACCGGGACGGGGTCGCCGACGCGGTGCTCACCCCGGCCGAGCTGGCCGCCTGGCGCGCGCTGCCCGAGGCGGACCGCGAGGGCGCCTTCTACACGTACTGGACGCGGAAGGAGTCCGTGGTCAAGGCGACCGGCGACGGGCTGTACGCGCCGATGGCCGAGCTGCACGTCTCCCCGCCGAGCGAGGCGCCCCGGCTGCTGGAGTACCCGGGCGGCGTGGCCCTGGACGCCGCGATGATCGACCTGGACCCGGGCGCGGGGTACGCGGCGGCGCTGACCGTACTCGGCCCGCTGACCGGGGTCACCGAACACGACGCGGGGCCGCTGCTCGGGGCCTGAGGCCGCCCGCGCCGCCCTGGGGTCTCCGCCCCGGTGCCGGCCCGATCCGTCACGCCGTCGCCCGGGGCCGGGTCGCGGCGTGCAGGACCGCCTCGGCCACCGCGTCCCACGCCAGCGCCCCGCCGGCCCAGCCCCCGGCCGCCGGCCGCACCGTCCAGCCCGGCAGGTGCAGCAGCAGCCCGCCGGCCAGGGCCTCCGGGGTGGGCGCGGTCAGGACACCCCGCGCGGCCGGGATGGCGTCGCGCAGCCCCGGCCGGTCGTACCCGATGGTGGGGGTGCCCAGGGCCGCCGCCTCGTCCACGGCCAACGGCCAGTCCTCGACCGCCGCCGTGAGCACCTGCGCGTGCGCCCGGGCCGTGAGCTCCGCGCGCCGGGCCGGCTCGTGCACCCGCACCCCGGGGCCGGTCAGCCGGGCCGCGTCGGGGCCCGCGCCGACGAACCAGAGCTGGGCGTCGCGGATCCGGGCCCGGAGCAGCTGGTGGGCGCGGAGCGCCTCGCGGGGGCCGGGGCCCGCCAGGCGGCCGGCGTACACGACGGTGGGGGCCGGTTCGCGGCGCGTGGCGGGGAGCAGCACCGGCTCGACCCCGGCGGGGACCACGGCCACGTCGGTCAGGCCGTGCGCGCGCAGGGTGGCGCCGGCGGAGGCGGACACGGTCAGCGTGGGCACCGCCCGGTAGCCGCGCAGCCGCCAGCGCGCGACGAGCGGGAGCCGGATGCCGTGCAACCGGCGCACGCCCAGGGCCAGGGCGACCACCGGGGCGTCGGTCACCCAGGCCGGGCAGCCGAACGGGCGCGGGCCGAGCAGGTCGAGGACGAGGTCGGGGGTGGGACGGGTCTCGGCGTACCAGCGGCGGGCCTCGCGGCGTACCGTGTGCGGGGTGCCGGCGCGCTCCACCCGTACCCCCTCGTGGTCCTCCTCGGGTGGCCGACCCGGCACCGCCTGGGCGAACATCCGGACCTCGTGGCCCCCGGCGGCCCACCGGCGCGCGATCTCGTGGGTGTACCGCTCGGCGGAACCCGCGATCTGGTTGCGCGGATCCCGCGTGGCAATGATCACGATCCGCATCTGCGCCCCCTAGAACTGGACAAATACCCACAAAGGATAGCGTGGCGCGGATCCTCACAGTACTTTTATGAACAAACAAGGCATTTATCTGTGATCCACATAAGGGGGAGTTGTCCGACACCCCTATGCGGTGTGGTGCGAAACACCGTTTACACTTTCGGGGGCCTCTCGTGGGTTGACCGGAAGGGACTCGTCCGTGGTGGATATTCCAGACCGGATCGGGATCCTCGCCCGCACCTCGGGAGTCCGGTTCGCGCTAGTGGGTGGCGCGTGTTTCCTGCTCGACGAGGCGATCCTGATCCTCCTGCACGGCGTCGCGGGCCTGTGGCTCTCCCTGGCCTCCGCCCTGGCCTACGGGGCGGCGTTCCTGGCGAACTTCCTCCTCAACCGGATCTGGGTCTTCTCGGCCACCGGCGGCGGCGCGGTCCGGCACTTCGCCCGGTACGTATGCCTCGTGCTCGTCAACCTCGGCCTCACCGTCGTCCTCGTGCCGTGGATCAGCAAACTGGGCCTGGACTACCGCTACGCCAAGGCCGTCGTCACCGCGAGCCTGTTCGTCATGAACTACCTGGTCTCCCGCCGGTGGATCTACACCACCCCGGCCGCCCGTCCCGATCGCACGGAAGTGAAGGCGTCACCGTGACCTCCCCCGAAACGACCGCCCGCCCGAGTGGCCGCCGGCTGTGGCTGCTGGCGTTCGTCGGCTTCTTCCTGCTGATCGGCTCCTGGGCCGTGGCCGCGCCGTACGACGGGGCGCCCGACGAGCCCGCGCACTCCGTCCGCGCCGCCGGGGTGGCCGGGGGCGACGTGATGCCCGAGCCCGCCGACGCGTTCGCCGGCACCGGGGCGTTCCAGAGGGTGCCGAAGGGGATCCGGGGCACCCTGGAGACCGGCTGCTGGTACCACGGCCAGCCCGCCCTGCCCGCCGCCTGCGCGCTCGCGCCCACCGCCGACCGCGAACTCGTGTCCAAGCCGACCAGCGCCGGCCGCTACAACCCGCTGTACTACGCGCTCGTCGGCGGCCCGCTGCGCCTGTGGCCCGGCTGGCCCGGCCTGATCCTCGCCCGGCTGATCAGCGCCGCCCTGTCCGCCGCGCTGCTGGCCGGCGCGTTCACGGTCCTGGCCCGCTGGTCCCGGTACGGGCTGATGCTCGGCGGCCTGATCGCGGTCACCAGCCCGATCGTCGGACACATGTCCGGCGCGATCAACCCGAGCGGCCTGGAGATCTCCGCCGGCATCGCCCTGTTCTCCGCCGGCATCCCGCTGTTCCTCGGCCCGGCGCGCGGCCCGGCCCGGCCCCTGGTCTGGCTGATCGGGATCAGTGCGATCCTGCTCGTCACCCTGCGTTCCATGGGCCCGCTGTTCGGCGCGATCGCGCTCGTCACGCTGCTGATGCCCCTGGGCTGGCGCCGGATCGTCACCCTGTGGCGCACACCCCTGCTGCGGTGGTGCGGCCTCGCGATCGGCGCGGCCGCCCTGCTGTCCGTCGCGTGGATCGTGGTCATGAAGTCCTCCGTGCTGGTCCCCCTGAAGGCGGCCACCCCCCTGCGGCCCACCCAGGCGCTGTGGGCGGAGATCACCCGCTGGCAGCACTACCTCGACCAGCTGGTCGGCGTCACCGGCTGGCTCGACACCGAGATCCCCGGCCCGTTCTACGCCGTGTGGACCTGCGTCGCCGGCGGGCTGGTGCTGGCCGGGTTCGCGCTCGGCACCCGGGCCGACCGGCTGCGGATCCTCGCGCTCGTCGCCGGGGGCGGCGGGCTGCTGTCCCTGATCCAGGTCGTCAACGTCAACAGCTACGGGTTCATCACCCAGGCCCGGTACATGATGCCGCTGCTCGTCGCGGTGCCCCTGCTCGGCGCCTTCGTCATCGAACGGCGCGGCGTCGGGGCCGACGTGGCCCGCAAGCTCACCCGGATGGTCGCCGTCGTCCTGCTGCCGATCCACCTGGTGTTCCTGTGGTTCACGATGATCCGCTGGCAGCGCGGCATCAAGGTGAACCGGCCGGGGATCGCCGACCTCAACCCGTTCGGCGGGGCGTGGACGCCGCCGCTCGGCCCCGAACTGCCGCTGCTGGCGATGGTGCTCGGTCTCGCGCTGCTCGGGTGGTTGACCTGGCGGGCGCCGCGGCGGGCGGCGGCGTGGCCCGACCTGACGGAGCCGACCATCGTGGCCGGTGTGCTGCGGCCCCGGGCGTCGGCCGAGCCGGTCGGGGCGGGGCGCTGACCGGTCACGGTCCCCAGTGGGGGGTCAGCGCTGTTCCTCGTCCGCGCCCAACCTGGCGTGGATCAACGCGACCTCCTCGGACAGCACCCGGGTCTCCTCCTCCAGCCGGCTGACCTCCCACGACAGGTGGATGCAGACCAGCAGCAGGAACGACACCGCGAGGAACAGCACCAGACTGATTCCGGACGCGATCCCGATCGTCCGGGCGAACCGGTCCAGCGTGCCCGGGAACAACGCGGACGGCACCACGACGAGGCCGACGGCCAGCCACAGCATGCCGTACTTCTCGCGGAGCTGCCGGCGGCGCAGCAACTCGACGATGACGGCCACCAGGATGAGCCCCGTCGTCGCGGTGACGATCGTGAGTTTCATGAGAATTCCGTCTCCACCAGAGGTTGCGGGCGCGGGGCGAACCCTATCAGCGCGCGCCGCCGGTCGCCCGTCGGTACAGCGCCGCCACGCCCTCGCCGAAGTACGGGCTGTAGGAGATGTCGGCCGTCCCGCCGCCCTGTTCGTACCCGCCGATCAGGCCGACCACGGCGCCCGACGCCGTCACCCACGGGCCGCCGCTCGTCCCGTCCGTGAAGCCCGCGCAGGCGATCCGCAACTGGGTGTCCTCCCAGCGCTGGCTGAGGCCGTCGCAGCTGATCGGGTGGTCCAGGTCGGCCGGGTAGCCCGTCATCCGGACCGGCTGGTCGAACGGGCCCTCGGTGGCCAGCTCGTGCGCCCCGGCCACGTCCTCCACGAGCCGGTCGCCGTCGGCGTCGCGGACCAGCAGGAACGCGAGGTCGAAGTCCGGGTCGCCGTCGGAGTCCCACCGGTCGTCCAGGAACCGGTCGACGACCTGCCACGTGCCCGACGGCCGCTGCCCGTCGTGGTAGCCGGGCGCGAAGAACATGTCGTCGCCGGTCACGCAGTGCGCGGCGGTCAGGACCAGGTTGCGCCCCGGGCTGTGCACCACGCTCGCCGTGCAGCCCCGCTCCCCGGACGCCCCGAACAGCGCGCCGACCGCCGGCTCGCCCTGCGGCATCGGCGTGACCACGCCCGGCGGCCCGGGCGGCGGCGGGGCCGCGGTCGGGACGGCGGAGCGCGGGAACACGGCCCAGGCCGCGGCGGCCGACACCAGCACCGCGGCTGCGACCAGGGCGAACCGTGCTCGGGACAGCCGGGTGGGACGTTTGTGCCGTTGGACCACGGCCCGATCCTATTGCCGGGCGGGCGGCCGGGGCAGGGTCCGGGCCCGGAATGTTCCGAGAGGCTCGCCACGGCGCGCCGGAGGCCGGCCGGCTTGGGCTGCCGGCGGCGGGTCGGGTGGTGCCGGTGCCGGTGCCGGTGCCGGTGCCGGTGCGGCGGGCGGCGGGCGGCGGGCGGCGGGCGGCGCCGAGCATAGGCGACCGGGACCGTCCGTGACTGTCCGGTTGTGGTCAGTCGCTGGCAGCGAGGTGTCCTAGGCTTCCCCGGGTGGGACCCGCCCGCCGGGACGTCGACGCGGGTCGCCCGGGCGGGCCCGTGGAGGAGGGGCTGTGAGGATCGAGCCGCTGGGGATCGAGGGCGCGTACACGATGACGCCGGTCCAGCACCCGGACAGCAGGGGCCGCTTCCTGGAGTGGTACCGCGCCGACCTGTTCACCCGGGTCACCGGCCACCCGGTGCGCCTGGAGCAGGCGAACACCTCGGTGTCGGCCCGCGGCACGGTGCGCGGGGTGCACTTCGCCGACACGCCGCCGGGCCAGGCCAAGTACGTCACGTGCCTGCGCGGCTCGCTGCTCGACTTCGTGATCGACGTCCGGGTCGGCTCGCCCACCTTCGGCCAGCACCGGGTCGTCCGGCTCGACGACGTGGACCGGCGGGGCGTGTACGTCGCCGAGGGCCTCGGGCACGCCATCTGCGCCCTGGAGGACGACAGCACGCTCCTGTACCTGTGTTCCGAGCACTACGACCCGGCCGCCGAGCACGGCATCTCCCCGCTCGACCCGGACCTGGCGCTCGACCTGCCCTTCGACCGGGGCGACCTGATCCTGTCCGATAAGGACGCGGCGGCCCCCACCCTGGCCGAACAGGCGGCGGCCGGACTGCTCCCGGAATACGCTTCCTGCGTGCGCTGGTACTCCAAACTCAAAACGGAAGGTGTCTGAGCGGTTACTTTGTCGGTGGGTACCGGTAAGGTCTGTTCATGGATCGGCGCATCTTCGGAATTGAGACGGAGTACGGGGTCACCTGCACGTTCCACGGACAGCGCAGGCTGTCCCCGGACGAGGTGGCGCGCTACCTGTTCCGCCGTGTGGTGTCGTGGGGGCGTTCGAGTAACGTTTTCCTCCGCAACGGCGCACGGCTCTACCTCGACGTCGGTTCCCACCCCGAATACGCGACACCCGAGTGCGATTCGGTGTCGGAGTTGGTGGCTCACGACCGGGCCGGTGAGCGGATTCTCGAAGGTCTGCTCGTCGACGCGGAGAAGCGGTTGCACGACGAGGGCATCGCGGGCGACATCTACCTGTTCAAGAACAACACCGACTCGGCCGGCAACTCCTACGGCTGCCACGAGAACTATCTCGTCAGCCGGCACGGCGAGTTCGGCCGACTCGCCGACGTCCTGATCCCGTTCCTGGTCACCCGGCAGCTGATCTGCGGGGCCGGCAAGGTGCTGCAGACCCCGCGCGGCGCGGTCTACTGCCTGTCCCAGCGTGCCGAGCACATCTGGGAGGGCGTCTCCAGCGCGACGACCCGGTCCCGGCCGATCATCAACACCCGCGACGAGCCGCACGCCGACGCCGAGCGGTACCGGCGCCTGCACGTCATCGTGGGCGACTCCAACATGAACGAGGTGACGACCCTCCTCAAGGTCGGCACCGCCGACATCGTGCTCCGCATGATCGAGGCCGGCGTGGTGCTGCGCGACCTGACCCTGGAGAACCCGATCCGGGCGATCCGCGAGGTGTCGCACGACGTCACCGGCCGGCGCCCGATCAAGCTCGCCAACGGCAAGGACGCGAGCGCGCTGGAGATCCAGCGGGAGTACTACACCAAGGCCGTCGAGTTCCTCGCCAAGCGCGGCGACGACGCCAACCTCACCCGCGTGCTCGAACTGTGGGGCCGGGTCCTCGACTCGGTGGAGAGCGGCAACCTCGGCGCGATCGAGCGCGAGATCGACTGGGTGGCCAAGCTCAAGCTCATCGAGCGGTACCAGAACCGCCACGACCTCGCCCTGTCCAGCCCCCGGGTCGCCCAGCTCGACCTGGCCTACCACGACATCCGGCGCGGGCGGGGCCTGCACGCCCTGCTCGAGAAGCGCGACAACGTCGACCGGGTGGTCAACGAGCTCCAGGTGTTCGAGGCGAAGGAGACCCCGCCGCAGACCACCCGGGCCCGGCTGCGTGGCGAGTTCATCCGCCAGGCCCAGGAGAAGCGCCGCGACTTCACCGTCGACTGGGTGCACCTCAAGCTCAACGACCAGGCCCAGCGCACCGTCCTGTGCAAGGACCCGTTCCGGGCGCACGACGAGCGCGTCGACAAGCTGATCGCGAGCATGTGACCGGTTCCGTGGGGCGTCACCGCGACGCCCCACGGATCGCGCCTTGATGCGGCCCTCCGGGTGCCGGTAGTCTCGGAACCGCCATGAGTGACCAGCAGAAGAACGGCCGCCCCGACTTCATCACGAGCCGGGTGCAGAAGCGCCGTGCCAAGATCGCCGAAGAGATCAGCCGGAACCGGGCGGGCGGGCACAAGATCCCCACCTGGGTCCTGGCGGCGATCCTCGCCCTCGTCCTCGTCGGCTGGCTGGCCCTGATCCTGCTCCCGTAGCCCGACCCGCGCGCCGCGCCGATCATCGGGCGGCCCCGGAGTCCCGGCGGGCGAGGAAAAGGCCCTTTCGGGTCGAGTACACCCCAAAAGCTTTTTATGGTTACGAGTTGGGGTGTTTCCGGGCCGTGGAGGTCAGACCTCCGCGACGGTCAGCCCCAGCACCAGGTCGAGCGCCTCCACCGTGCTGTCCGCCGTCCGCCACGTCGCCGGGTGGTCGGGCAGCCCCGCGTGCTCCCCGGTGCGGACCCGCACCGACCGGATCCCCATCGAACTCGCGCCCGCCACGTCCCGGTCCGGCCGGTCACCGATCATGATCGCGGCGTCGGCCGGGCACGCCAGCGCGGACAGCCCCCGGCGGAACCCCGAACCGTGCGGCTTGCGGAAGTCCCGCCCGCCGCCCTCGTCGGTGCACACCACCGCGCGGAAGTGCCGCACCAGGCCGGTCGCCTCGACCTTGGCCCGCTGCTGCGCGGGGTTGCCGTCGGTGACGAGCACCAGCGGCAGCCGGGCGGACAGCTCGTCCAACCGCTCCTCGACGCCCGGGTAGGGCACCAGGGTCGTCGGCCAGTACTCCCGGAAGGCGTACACCAGGCGGGGGACGAGGGCCAGGTCCGCGCCGATCGAGCGGATCGCCTCGTCGATCAGGCCGGGCCGGTCGCTGCCGCCCGCCGCCGCGCGGTCGAGGGCGGGGCGCAACCGGGCCGGATCGAGGCCGGCGGTCGAACCGACGGCGCACACCCGCTGCCAGGCCTGGTCGAGGAACTGGGAACGGGGGTACAGGGTGTCTTCGAGGTCCAGCAGAATGCCCCGGATCAGCGTCACGCGTCGAGGGTGACGCGGGCCGGTGAACCCGTTCCCGCCGGAGTCTGTCCGGCCGGTGAACGCTGGGGCGCGAGGCTGCCGCGCGCCCGGCGCACCGGCCGACCGGGGAACGGGCTGGTGGCCGGGGGTCAGCCGGCCAGGGCTGCCGCGTGGCGGCCCGCCGCCGCCGCCGCGAGGAAGTAGTCGTGTTCGGCGTCCAGGCCGCGGCCCATCGTGGACAGTGTCACCGGCAGGGCGCGCAACGCCTCGTCGAGGCCCGTCGGGTCCACCCGGACGATCCGGTGCCGGGCCGCCAGCGGGGCCAGCTGCTCGACGTAGGCCGGGTCGCAGCCGGTGGGCAGGACGAGGTCGGCGGGGGCCAGTGCGACCCGGCCGTAGGCGGTGAGGCTGTGGTGGGACACGCCCCGGTGCCGGGCGCGCCCGTCGGCCGTCGACAGCCGCACCGAGCCGACCGGCCGGCCGCCCAGGGTCGCCGCCGCGTTCACCGCCTCGCCGGTGGACACCCCGGAGAAGCCCCACGGGGTACCGGTGCCCAGGTTGCCCGGCCCCTGCGTCACGATCGCGACGTCCGCGCCGAGCGCGTGCCGGGCCGCGAGGAGGCCGGTGTGGGTGTTGGTGGCCTCCAGGTCCCCGCCGAAGGACTGGCCGACCGTGACCACCCCGGCGAGCAGCCCCGACAGCGCGTCGAGGTTCCGGGAGAACCAGGCGGGCAGCGCGCCCCCGTCGGTCATCACGTACGCGACCCGGGCCGTGGGGGAGTCGGCGAGGATCCCGGCGAGCAGGGCGGGCAGCGCCGAGTGCAGGTCGGCCACCAGGACCGGGAGCCCACCGAGGTCGTCGGCGTCGGCCAGCACCGCCCGGAAGGGTGACGCCTCCTCGTCGGCGGCCAGGACGGTGACCTGCTGCGGGGTGTACCGCGCCTTCATCACGTGCCCCGGCGCGTCGGAGTCCGGGGGGAGCCGGTCGGGGAGGGCGACCACCAGCGCGTACCCGCCGGTGCCCAGGCCCAGGCTCAGCGCGTTGGTGTTCAGCAGCACCCGGTCGCCGGGCACCGGGTCGCCGACCATCGCGGGGTACGCCAGCGCGCGTACCAAAGGAGGATCTTCCGGGTTTCTGGTGTCAACGGTGACGTCGAGCTCGACGGCGCCCTTCCAGGAACGACGGACGGTCAGCACGGTTCCGGATCGCCAGCGCAGCACCCCCGCAACCTACCCTGCTAACGTCGACAGGTGTCCCGCACCCGCACAGAGCGCCTCGTCAACCTGGTGATCTGTCTGCTGTCGACCCGCCGGTTCCTCACCGCCGCCCAGATCGCGCAGACTGTCCCAGGTTATGAGCATGACCCGTCGGTGAGCAAGGACCACGAGGCGTTCCAGCGCAAGTTCGAACGGGACAAGGCCGAACTCCGCGAGTTGGGCGTCCCCCTGGAGACCGGCACATCGAGCGTCTTCGACGCCGAACCCGGCTACCGGATCGCCCAGCGCGACTACGCCCTCCCCGAGGTCCAGCTCGAACCCGACGAGGCCGCCACCGTCGGCATCGCCGCCAAACTGTGGCGCGACCACGGCCTGGCCGCCGCCGCCTCCTCCGGCCTGACGAAACTGCGCGCGGCCGGCATCGACGTCGACCCGCACGCCACCCTCGGCGTCGAGCCGACCCTGGGCGTCGAGCCCTCCTTCGAACCCGTCACGGCCGCCGTCCGCGACCGCCGGGTGATCACCTTCGACTACCGGATCCCGACCGAGGACGCCGCGCGCCGCCGCCGGCTCCAGCCGTGGGGCGCGGTCTGCTGGCGCGGCCGGTGGTACGTGGTGGGCCACGACCTCGACCGCGGCGCCACCCGGTGTTTCCGGCTGTCCCGGATCGTCGGCACGGTGCGCGCGACGGGCGAGCCGGGGGCGTACACGACGCCGGACGGGGTGGACCTGATCTCCCAGGTGGCCCGGTTCTCCGGCGGCCCCGCCCCCGAGCGGACCGGGCGGGCGACCGTGCGGCTGGCCCCCGGGCGGGCCGACGGGATCCGGCGGCGCGCGGACCGGCTGGAGGGCGACGTGGCCACGTTGGCGTACGCCGACGCCGACCGGCTCGCCGAGTTCCTCGTCGGGTACGGGGCCGACGTGCTGGTCCTCGATCCGCCCGAGGTGCGCGACGCGGTGATCCACCAGCTCCGGGTGCTCGCGGGGCTGCACTCGCCGGCGGAGGTGGCGGCATGACCGACGCCATGACCGTGTCCGGCCCGGGCCTGCCGCCGGCCCGCCGCGCCCTCCGGGAGGTGGCCGCGTGACCCCGTCCGCCGACCGGCTCGGCCGGCTGCTCAACCTGGTGCCCTACCTGCTGGCCCGCCCCGGCATCCTGATCGCCGACGCCGCCGCCGACCTCGGGGTCACCGAGCGCCAGCTCCGCGAGGACCTCGAACTCCTCTGGATGTGCGGCCTGCCCGGGTACGGGCCCGGCGACCTGATCGACATGGCCGTCGACGAGGACAGCGTCACCATCACCTACGACGCCGGGATCGACCGCCCGCTGCGCCTCACCCCGGACGAGGCCCTGGCCCTGCACGTCGCGCTGCGGCTGCTCGCCGAGTCGCCGGGCGCGATGGACCGCGACGTCGTGCACCGCACCCTCGCGAAGATCGAGAAGGTGGCGGCGGCCGAGGGGTTCGCGGTCCGCATGCCCGACCAGCCCGAACGGGTCGAGGAGCTGCGCGGCGCGATGGACCGGGGCCGCGCCCTGCGGATCACGTACTACACGGCCCGCCGCGACGCCTCCACCGAGCGCGTCGTGGACCCGATGCGCCTCCTGCTGGCCGACGGCCGGACGTACCTGGAGGCGTGGTGCCGGTCCGCCTGTTCCGTCCGGCTGTTCCGGGCCGACCGGATCGACGCGCTCGCCGAGTTGGAGGAGCCCAGCGCCCCGCCGCCCTGGGCCGTGCCGACCGACGTCGCGCAGGGCGTGTTCCGGCCGACCCCGGAACTGCCCCTGGTGACGCTGCGGATCGCCCGTGAGGCCCGCTGGGTGACGGAGTACTACCCCTGCGAGTCGGTCACGCCCCAGCCCGATGGGGACTGGATCGTGACCCTGCGCGCGGCGGACCTGGGCTGGGCGCACCGGCTGATCCTCGGGCTGGGCGGGCGGGCGAGCGCGGTGGCCCCGCCGGAGCTGGTGGCGTCGATCGGCGACGCGGCCCGCTCGGCCCTGCTGGCGTACGCGACCGACTGAGCGTCAGCCGCTGGCCCGGCCGCACCCGGCTGCGGATACCGGCGCGCGGCGCATCGACGGTGGGTTCGCCCTCACCGGTCGGCGTGCGGAGCCGGAGCGGTGGGAAGGGGCGTGCCGTCCGGTACCCCGATAGCGGGTGTCGGGTTTCGCCACGGGTGGCGGGCGGAAACTGTCGGGGGTGCGGGGTAGGGTCTGGGCGTGGTGTGGTGGATTCTGGGTGCCGGGTTCGTGGTCGGCGTCGTGCTGCTCGTGCTCGCCTGCCTGCCCCTGGTGCGGCGGCTGCGGCCCCTGCGGCTGGCGGCGGCCCGGTTGGAGGCGCGCCAGGGCGACGCGTTGGCGCTGCAGGCGAAGATCGAGCAGCTCCAGAGCACGGTCGAGGCCGTCAGCGCGAAGGCCGAGGCGGCCGCGATGCACCGTAAACCTTCTTAACTGTTATAAAACGCCGCCGGCAACGTAACAACTTGCTGCGGTTACCGTGCGTATACCTGCGCGAGGTTGACGTTTTCTCGTCAGTTGGCAACACTTGCCCGGCGGGACGACGTCGCCGCACTCCCGATACCGGGACGGCGGACGCGTACCATGGAACTGCGTTGACAAGCCTTGGAGGTTCCTGATGGGTAGTTTGCAGCCGTGGCACTGGGCTGTGATCATCATTGCGGTGGTCTTGCTCTTCGGGTCCAAGCGGCTCCCCGACGCAGCCCGTTCGCTGGGCAAGTCGATGCGGATCATCAAGGCGGAGACCAAGGGTCTCGCCGAGGACGGCAACGCCGCGCAGGCCCAGACGCCTCCGCCGGCCGCCCCGCCCGCGCCCGCCGTGCAGCCGGCGCCCCCGGCCGTGCAGCCGCCGGCCGCCCCGCCGCGCGACACCAGCATCTAACGACGGAAGTTCGTGAGCCCCGTCCTGCGTAAACGGTCGGCGGCGCGGTCGAAGCCGGCCGCCGACGGCTCCATGCCGCTCATGGAGCACCTCCGCGAACTGCGGAACCGCCTGTTCAAGGCGTTCCTCGGTATCCTCGTCGGCTTCATCGCGATCTACGTGTTCAAGCTGCACACGGAGATCCTGGAACGCCTGCAGGAGCCGTACCGCGAGCTGTTCCCCGAGGGCCAGGCCCCGGACATGCTGCAGTTGGGCGTCGGCGACGTCTTCCTGCTCAAGCTCAAGGTCGCCATGTGGGCCGGCCTCGTGGTCGCGGCCCCCGTCTGGCTGTACCAGATCTGGGCGTTCGTCGCCCCGGGCCTGCACAAGCGGGAACGCCGCTGGGCGTACGCGTTCGTGGCCGCCGCCACGCCGTTGTTCCTGACGGGCGCGTTCCTGGCGTACCTGGTGGTCGGCAAGGGGCTGGAGTTCCTGCTGCCCGCGCAGGAGGAGCACCTGACCAACTCGCTCGAGCTCACCCGGTACGTCAGCTGGGTCACCAACTTCATGCTGATCTTCGGGGTGGCGTTCGAGTTCCCGCTGCTGGCGGTGATGCTCAACTTCGCCGGCCTGGTCAGCGCGAAGAAGATGCTGAGCTGGTGGCGCACCGTCGTCTTCCTGTTCTTCATCTTCGCCGCGATCGCCACGCCCACGCCCGACCCGTTCGTCATGACGGGGCTGGCGCTGGCCCTGAGCCTGATGTATTTCATCGCGATCGGCATCGCGTGGCTCAACGACCGGCGGCGCAGGCGCAAGAGCGGTGCCGCCGAGTACGCGGACCTGGCCGACGACGAGGCCGCGCCGCTGGACTACAAGCCCGAGCCGGTCGCCGAACCGGAGCCGGTGGCCGAGCCGGAGAAGCTCGACCGGCGCAGCAGGTTCGACGACAGCATCTAGCGGGCCGGCGGGCGCTCCCGGGACACCGGGGCGCACGCCGTCCGCGCGGGACGTCGCGTACGGCTCGCGGGACGCCCGCCGGGCGCCTCGACCGGCACGCTCGCCAGACGCCTCGACCGGCACGCTCGCCAGACGCCTCGACCGGCACGCCCGCCGGGCGGCTCGGCGAGGCCCACCGGCACGTAAGTTACCGACGGGTCTTCCGGTTCTCCGGGAGACCCGCTACGTTTCCCCGGTGATCGCCGTCGTCGCCAACCCCACCGCCGGCAAGGGCCGCCACGCCGCCCTGCTGCCCGCCCTGCTCGCCCAGCTCGGCCCGCACGAGCTGCTCCCCGAGGGGGCCGGCGCGATCCGGGCCGCCGTCGCCGGGGGAGCCTCCGCCGTGGTGGCCATGGGCGGGGACGGCACGGCGCACCTGGCCCTCCAGGCGCTCGCCGGGACCGGCGTCCCCCTGGGCATCGTCCCGCTGGGCACCGGCAACGACCTGGCGACCGGACTGGGGCTGCCCGCCGACCCGGGGGCGGCCGTGGCGGCGGTCCGGGCGGGGCGTACCCGTCAGGTGGATCTGGCCCGGGTGGACGGGGCGCACGGCACGTCCTGGTACGGCAGCGTGCTCGCGGCGGGGTTCGACGCGCTGGTCAACGAGCGGGCGAACCGGATGCGCTGGCCGCGCGGGCCCCTGCGGTACGACCTGGCGATCTTCGCGGAGATGGCCCGGCTGCGCCCGCTGCGGTACCGGCTGGTGATCGACGGCGAACCGGCGGAGCTGGACTCGGTGCTCCTCGCGGTGGGCAACACGACGTCCTACGGCGGCGGGATGCGGATCTGCCCGGGCGCCGATCCGGCCGACGGGCTGCTCGACGTGACGCTGGGCGTGGCGGGGCGGCTGGCCCTGGCGACCCTGAAGCCGAAGGTGCGCGGCGGCACGCACGTCACGCACCCGGCGGTGCGCACCCTGCGGGCCCGGACGCTGGAGATCGCGGGCCCCGACCTGCACTGCTACGCCGACGGGGAGCGGCTCGGCCCGCTGCCGGTGACGGTCACCTGCGAGCCGGGCGCGCTGACCCTGCTGCACTAGAAACCATCATCCGGGTACGCGGTCGCCGCGCCCGGCCCGTGCCTGTTGCCGCCGAACGGGCGTGATCCCACGCGCGCGGAGCGCGGATTCGCCCGCCCCGGCCCCGGCGGCGGGCGGGTTCCCGTGTCCCGGCCCCGGTCTCAGCGGTGCCCGGGTTCCCGTGTCCCGGCCCCGGTCTCAGCGGCGCCAGGGTGTCCCGGCCCCGGTAGGTCAGGACACGAAGTCCAGGATCGCGGACAGGCCGTGCACCGCCCCGGGCGGCGAGGCGGGCAGCAGCAGCGTCTGGAGGCCCGCCACGACGGCCGCCCCGTCCGCCGCGCTGTCGCCCACCATCAGCGCCCGGTCCTCGGGCACGCCGAGCAGCGAGCACGCGTGGGTGAACACGGCCTTCTCCGGCTTGCACCGGCCGAGTTCGTAGGACAGCACCCACTCGGTGATCAGGTGGCCGAAGCCGAGCGCCTCGCAGATCGGCCGGATGTCGAAGCCGATGTTCGACACCAGCGCGGTCGGGATGCCGGCGTCCTTGAGGGCGCTGAGCACGGTGACCGTGTCGGCGTACGGGACCCAGCCGTCGGCGAGCAGCACCCGGTCGTAGAGGGCGTCGGCGAGGCCCTCGATCGGGGACTGCACGGTGGCGGCCAGACCGGCGTAGGCGGCCCGGTGGGCGTGCGGGTACAGGTCGCGCTCGGCCCACACCTCCGCGAGCTGCGGCGGGATCCTGGCGGGGGCGGGCCCACCGGCGCGGCCCGCGGTGAGCAGCCGGTCGAGCAGGATGGTGGCCCGGGGCCCCTCCAGGGTGGTGCCACACGCCTCGACGGCCGCGGCGAGCCACAGGGGGGCGTCCTCCACCTGGGCGAGCGTGCCGTGGAAGTCGACGAGAACCGCCTCCACCGGGCGGCGCGGACTCGGGGGGTGCTCTGTCTGCGTCACGCTCTGCACCATACCGACTCCCGGCAGCGAGACTGCGGAGGCAGGGGGTCCCCTGTGCGGTTTCGGGGGTGTGCACACGGGAAAGTGACCGGTGAGCGGACGCGGGACGGCACGACAGCTACGCGCTGACCTCGCCACATGACCGGAACGGGGCGGGCGCGGGTCCGGCGGGTGGCGCGCCGGGTGCCGGCGGCCGACGGAACGGGCGCCGGTCGACGACCACCGGCGTGCCCGCCGGACCGGTCAGGAGCAAGTCAGGAAAGGGATCCGCGTTCGCGCCGCGACGAAACAGAGTTGACCATGGCTTAGCCTAGAGAGCATGACAAGCCCCGCCGACCGGTACGGTGACTTCCGCAGGCGGGCCGCCTACCCGGCCCTGAACGACTTCCTGCGGGGCCTCGACTTCGAACTGGACGATTTCCAGATCGAGGCCTGCGAGGCGGTGGAACGGGGCACCGGCGTGCTGGTGTGCGCGCCCACGGGGGCCGGCAAGACCGTGGTGGGCGAGTTCGCCGTGTTCCAGGCGCTCCGCGAGGGCCGCAAGTGCTTCTACACGACGCCGATCAAGGCGCTGTCCAACCAGAAGTTCAACGATCTGGTCGCGGTGCACGGGGCGGACAAGGTCGGCCTGCTCACCGGGGACAACGCCATCAACGGCGACGCGCCCGTGGTCGTGATGACCACCGAGGTGCTCCGCAACATGCTCTACGCGCGGTCGCAGACCCTCGATACGCTGTCGTATGTGGTCATGGACGAGGTGCACTACCTCGCCGACCGGTTCCGGGGCGCGGTCTGGGAGGAGGTGATCATCCACCTGCCGCCGTCGGTGTCGCTGATCTCGCTGTCGGCCACCGTCTCCAACGCGGAGGAGTTCGCCGACTGGCTGGTCACGGTGCGCGGCGAGACGAAGATCGTGGTCAGCGAGCACCGGCCCGTACCCCTGTGGCAGCACATGCTGGTCGGTAAGCGGATGTTCGACCTGTTCCACGACCAGGAGGCGGCCAGCAAGCACGAGGTGCACCCGGAGCTGCTCCGGCGCACCCGGGACCTGCTGCGCCAGATCGGCTGGGACGACCGGGGCCGGCGGGGCCGCTCCGGCCGGGACCTGATCGCGGGCCGGGTCGACGTCATCGAACGCCTGGACCGCGAGGGCCTGCTGCCCGCGATCGTGTTCATCTTCAGCCGGGCGGGCTGCGACGCGGCCGTCCAGCAGTGCCTGCGCTCGGGGCTGAAGCTGACCGACCCCGAGGACCGGCGCGAGATCCGCCGGATCGTGGAGAGCCGCACGGCGGCGCTGCCGCACGAGGACCTCAACGTCCTGGGGTACTACGAGTTCCTCGAGGGCCTCGAACGCGGCCTCGCCGCCCACCACGCCGGCATGCTGCCCGTCTTCAAGGAGATCGTGGAGGAGCTGTTCGTCCGGGGCCTGGTCAAGGCTGTGTTCGCGACCGAGACCCTGGCGCTGGGCATCAACATGCCGGCCCGTTCGGTGGTGCTGGAGAAGCTGGTCAAGTTCAACGGGGAGGCGCACGTCGACCTGACCCCGGGGGAGTACACCCAGCTGACCGGGCGGGCGGGGCGGCGCGGGATCGACGTGGAGGGCCACGCCGTCGTGCTGTGGTCCCCGGAGACCGACCCGCGGCACGTGGCCGGCCTGGCGTCGACCCGGACGTACCCGTTGAAGTCGAGTTTCCGGCCCTCCTACAACATGGCCGTCAACCTCGTGGCCAGCGTCGGCCCCGCGCGGGCCCGGGAGCTGCTGGCGTCGTCGTTCGCGCAGTTCCAGGCGGACCGGTCCGTGGTGGGCGCGTCCCGCCAGGTGGTGCGCAACGAGGAGGGCCTGGCGGCGATGGACGTCGACATGGAGTGCCACCTCGGCGACTTCGCGGAGTACTACGCGCTCCGGGTCGCCATCGCCGACCGGGAACGCGGCCTGGCCCGCGAGTCGGCCAGTACCCGGCGGGCCAACGCGGCCGCCTCGGTGGCCCGCCTCAAGGCCGGCGACATCATCAAGGTACCGACCGGCAAGCGCTCCGGGCTGGCCATCGTGATCGACCCGGGCGTGGGCGGCTTCGGCGACCCCCGGCCGCTGATCGTCACCGAGGACCGCTGGGCCGGCCGGATCCCGGCCACGGACTTCACCAGCCCGGTGGAGCCGCTCGGCCACCTCCGGGTGCCCAAGAACTTCAACCCCCGGTCCCCTCAGGACCGTCGCGACCTGGTGTCGAGCCTGCGCAACGTCGAGATCTCGCAGTCCGCCCGGCGGGGCGCGCGCCGGGCCCGGTCCGGGGCGGCCGACGACCGGCAGCTCGACGAGCTGCGCCGCGCGATGCGCCGGCACCCGTGCCACGAGTGCCCGGAGCGCGAGGACCACGCCCGGTGGGCGGAGCGGCGCGAGCGGCTGAACAAGGAGACCCAGACCCTGCGCGACAAGGTGGAGAACCGGACCGGCTCGCTGACCCGCACGTTCGACAAGGTGTGCGGGCTGCTCACCGACCGGGGCTACCTGAGCGCGGACGGCCAGGTCACCAAGGCCGGGCGGACGCTGTCGCGGATCTGGGCGGAGACCGACCTGCTGGTCGCCGAGTGCCTGCGCCGGGGCGTGTGGGACGGGCTGTCCCCGTCGGAGCTGGCCGCCGCGGCCTCCGTCCTGGTGTACGAGGCGCGCCGCGACACCGACGACCGGGCCTCCGTGCCCCGGGGCCCGGTCGGCGACGCGGTGGAGGAGACCCTGCGGCTGTGGGGCGAGGTGGAGTCCGACGAGGCGGCCCGCGGCCTGCAGCTGACCCGCGAACCGGACCTGGGCTTCGTCTGGCCGGTGTACCGCTGGGCGCGCGGCGAGGCCCTGCCCAAGGTGCTGTCCAGTGTGCACGGCCTGGACACGGAGATGCCGGCCGGCGACTTCGTGCGCTGGTGCCGGCAGGTGATCGACCTGCTGGGGCAGCTGGCGGAGGCCTCGGGGGACACGCCGCTGCGGGACACGGCGCGGCAGGCGATGGACGACATGCGGCGCGGGGTGCTGGCGTACTCGTCGATGGCGTGAGCCGCCGGCGCGCCCCCCGGGACGGCCTCGGCCGACCCCCGGGCCGACCCGGCCCGACCCTCGGGACAGGCCCGGCCCGACCCCGGGTGTGAGCCCCACGGCCCGGCCCGACAGGGGCCGGGCCGGCGGGTCGCCGTACCCATCGAAATTGATGGTTTTGAATCCCGAACATTCACACTCATGTCACGCCGGGCCAGCTTGTGGGTCCAGGTGTCCACAGTGTTGCCCTGATCCTGGTGTGCCGCTTGTTGATGACATTGCGGCATGGAAACATCCCCATCACGGTTCAGCATCGGATTAGGCAATTGTCGCGGATGCACCTCGTGCCGTGCGGAATCCGATGCGCCTCCAAGTCGGGCGCGCCATCCCGGGCGCGTCCACCCCCCTCTCTGGGAGGCACGTGTGAGAGTCACGAAACTGCTCGCGGCCACCGGTCTCGTCGCCGGTGCCCTCCTCATCCCCACCATCGCCCAGGCCACGCCCGGCCCCGTCGCGCTGTCCGCCGAGGCGGGCATCAAGGTCGGCATCGGCGCGGACGCCTCGGCGGACCTGTCCCGGTCCCTCGGCGACAAGTCGGCCGGCACCTACCTGGACGTCAGCCTCGGCCGGATGGTCGTCACGGTCACCGACGCGGAAGCCGCCTCGGCGGTCTACCGGGCCGGCGCCGTTCCCCAGATCGTCAGCCGGGGCGCGGGCCAGCTGGCCGCCGCCACCGCCGAGCTGACCCGTTCGGCGACGATCCCCGGCACGGCGTGGGGCACCGACCCCGCGACCAACCAGGTCGTCGTCACCGCCGACAGCACCGTCACCGGCGCGAAGCTCGACCAGCTCAAGTCGGTCATCGGCAAGCTCGACGGCGCGGCCCGCCTGGAGTTCGACAAGAGCACCTTCACGCCGTTCATCGCCGGTGGCCAGGCGATCTACATGGGCAACTCCCGCTGTTCGCTCGGGTTCAACGTGACCCGCGGCGGCCAGGCACACTTCATCACCGCCGGGCACTGCACCAACCTCGGCACCACGTTCTGGTCCAACTCGGGGCACACCGCCACGCTCGGCACCCGGGTCGGCACCAGCTTCCCGACCAACGACTACGGCATCGTGCGCTACACGTCCACGGTCGCGCACCCCAGCAGCGTCTACCTGTACAGCGGCAGCCAGAACATCACCTCCGCGGGTAACGCGTTCGTCGGGCAGGCCGTCCGGCGCAGTGGCAGCACCACCCAGGTCCGCAGCGGTTCGGTGACGGCGCTCAACCAGACCGTCAACTACGCCCAGGGCTCCGTCTACCAGATGATCAAGACCAACGTCTGCGCCGAGGGCGGCGACTCCGGCGGCTCGATGTTCGCCGGCTCCGTCGCGCTGGGCCTCACCTCCGGCGGCAGCGGCAACTGCTCCTCCGGCGGGACCACGTTCTTCCAGCCGGTGCCCGAGGTGTTGAGCGTCTACGGCGCGACCATCCCGTAACGGTCACCGGTAACCGCTGAGCCGCCGGTCCCCTCCCCGGCGGCTCAGCTCCGTTCCCGATCAACCCCGTTCCGAGGGGTACGCGGCCCGCGCGGCCCGGCCGTAGTCCCGCTGCTCGGCCAGGGGCTGGCCGCTCCGGAAGCCCCGGCCGCTCCGGGCCGCTCCGCTCCGGGCCGCGCCCGTCAGTTCCGAGCCGCTCGCTCCGGGCCGCGCCCGTCAGTTCCGGGCCATGGCCGTGGTCAGCCGGCCGACCGCCCCGGTCACGCCCCACCGCTCGGCCAGCGCCGCGAGCCCGTCCGGATCGACCGGCTCCTTCGGCAGCGCCGGGTCGAACTCCGGCAGCGCCACGTCGGTGGCCACCCGCACCACCTCCGGCGCGACCTTCAGGTAGTCGGCGGCGGCCGTCAGCTTGGCCTGCAGCCCCTTCGGCTGCTCGTGCACGTGCGCCAGCAGCCCGTCGAGGTCCCCGTACGCGGCGATCAGCTTGGCGGCCGTCTTGTCGCCCACCCCGGCCACCCCGGGCAGCCCGTCGCTCGGGTCGCCGCGCAGCACCGCGAAGTCCGCGTAGCCGGCGGCCGGCACCCCGTACTTCGCGCGGACCGCCGCGTCGTCGAGGACCTCCAGGTTGGCGACGCCCCGGCCCACGTACAGCACGGAGACGCCGTCGTCGATCAGCTGGAACAGGTCGCGGTCGCCGGTGACCACCTCGACCGGGGCGGGACCCCGCGCCGCCAGGGTGCCGAGCACGTCGTCGGCCTCGAAGCCGGTCGAGCCGATCGCCGGGATCCCGAGCGCGGCGAGGATGTCCAGCAGGATCGGCACCTGCGGGGACAGCGTGTCGGGGGTGGCCTCCGCGTTGGCCTCCTCGTCGACGACCCGGTGCGCCTTGTACGACGGGAGCAGGGCCACCCGCCACGCCGGCCGCCAGTCGTAGTCCAGCGCGCAGACCAGCCTGTCCGGGTTGCGACCCCGGATCAGGGTGCTCATCGCGTCGAGGAAGCCGCGCACGGCGTTGACGGGGGTGCCGTCGGGGGCGGTGATGGACTCGGGAACGCCGAAGTACGCCCGGTAGTAGAGGCTCGGGGCGTCCAGGGCCAGCAGCGGAGATGCCATGTGCCCCAGCCTAGGCCCCGGGTGTGACACGGGCGGGCGGACCGCACCGGATCGTGGGTCCCGGTGGGGGGTCCGGGCGCGTACGATCCGGCGACATGAGGAAGCTTCGCAGAGTGCTGCTGTGGTCGCTGGTCGCGCTCCTGGTGCTCGTGCTCGCCGGTGCCGGCTACGGGACGTGGACCGTGCGCCGGCCGCTGGCGGAGCGCTCCGGGGACCTGGAGCTGGCCGGGCTGAGCGCCCCGGTGACCGTGCGGTGGGACGCGCACGGCATCCCGCAGGTCTACGCCGCGTCCGCCGGGGACCTGTTCCGGGCGCAGGGCTACCTGCACGCCTCGGAGCGGTTCTGGGAGATGGACTTCCGCCGGCACGTCACCGCCGGGCGGCTGTCGGAGCTGTTCGGGGCGGGACAGCTGGACACGGACAAGTACCTGCGCACGATGGGTTGGCGGCGGGTGGCCGAGGCGGAGTACGCGGCCGCCACCCCCGAGACCCGGACCTTCCTCGACGCGTACGCCGCCGGGGTCAACGCGTGGCTCGCCGACCACGACGGCGGCGCGGCCAGCCTGGAGTACTCGGTGCTGGGGCTCCAGAACGGCGACTACGAGATCGAGAAGTGGAGCCCGGTGGACAGCCTCGCCTGGCTCAAGGCGATGGCGTGGGACCTGCGCGGCAACATGGACGACGAGCTGACCCGGGCGCAGCTGCTGGCCGACGGCATGGACCGCGCCCGGGTCGAGGAGCTGTACCCGACCTACCCGGAGGCCCGGCACACCCCGATCGTGCCGACGCCCGGCACGGTGGCCGACGGGAAGTACACCGGCGTGCCACCGCCCGTGGTGCCCGGGTCGCTGATCCGGGGTGTCGCGGAGGGCGTCGAGAAGGTCGCCGCCGCGACGAGGGCCACCGGGCTCGGCGTCGACGGGATCGGCTCCAACTCGTGGGTGGTCGCGGGCGGCCGCACCACCACGGGCAAGCCGTTCCTCGCCAACGACCCGCACCTGAGCCCCTCGATGCCGGGCATCTGGTACCAGATGGGGCTGCACTGCTCGTCCTGCGGCATCGACGTCGCGGGCTTCACGTTCTCCGGGGTGCCCGGGGTCGTGATCGGGCACAACGCGCGGATCGCCTGGGGCTTCACGAACCTGGACCCGGACGTCACGGACCTCTACCTGGAGAAACTCGACGGCGACCGGTACCAGGTGGACGGCGCGTGGCTGGACCTGGACAAGCGGACCGAGGTGCTCGAGGTGGCCGGCGGCGAGCCGGTCACGATCACGGTGCGGAGCACGAAGCACGGGCCGTTGATGTCGGACACGTCGAAGGAGATGGCGAAGGCCGGCGGCCAGTACGGCATGGCGCTGCGGTGGACCGCGCTGGATCCGGGGCACACGATCGACGCGGTGTTCGCGATCAACCGGGCCGGGGACTGGGAGTCGTTCCGGGCGGCGGCGGCCAGGTTCGAGGTGCCCTCGCAGAACATCGTCTACGCCGACGTGGACGGCAACATCGGCTACCAGGCGCCCGGGCGGGTGCCGGTGCGGGGCAAGGGCGACGGGCGCTACCCGGCCCCGGGCTGGGATTCCGGGTACGACTGGAAGGCGTTCATCCCGTTCGCGGAGCTGCCGAACGAGTACAACCCGGAACGGGGTTATGTCGTCACCGCCAACCAGGCCGTGGTTGGGGCGGCCTACCCCCGGCTGCTCACCCGGGACTGGGCCTTCGGCTACCGGTCGCAGCGGATCACGGACCTGCTGGTCGGCTCCGGCAAGCTCGACGCGGCGGCGATCGGCCGGATCCAGTTCGACAACCGCAACGGCGGGGCGGAGGCCCTGGTGCCGGCGCTGCTGGCCGTGCCCGGGTCGAGCCCGGCGCGGGACCTGCTCAAGGGGTGGGACTTCCAGCAGCCGGCCGACTCCGCGCCGGCCGCGTTCTACAACGCCACCTGGCGGGCCCTGATGGCGCGGCTGTTCGACGAGCTGGGCAAGGACCACCCGGCCAACGGCGGTGAACGGTTCTTCGAGGTGACCCGCAACCTCCTCGCGGACCCGGCATCCACCTGGTGGGACGACAAGCGGACCCCGAAGGTCGAGAGCCAGCAGGACATCCTGGCCGCCGCGCTGGCCGACGCCGAGCGCGAACTGCGCTCCCGACTGGGGTCCGACCCGAAGGTGTGGAAGTGGGGCGACCTGCACACCCTGACCCTGACGAACCAGACGTTCGGCAAGTCCGGGATCGGGCCGGTGGAGTGGCTGTTCAACCGGGGGCCGTTCCCGGTCGCCGGGGGCGGCGGCATCGTCAACGCCAACGGCTGGGACGCCTCCGAGGGGTACGAGGTCACCGCCGTGCCGTCGATGCGCATGATCGTGGACATGTCCGACCTGGACGCCTCGAGGTGGATCCAGCTGACCGGCAACTCCGGGCACGCGTTCGACGACCACTACGACGACCAGTTCCCGCTGTGGCAGGTGGGGAAGGACCTGCCGATGCGGTGGAACGAGGCCACGATCCGCAGGGAGTCGGCCTCCACCCAGGTGCTGCGCCCCTGACCCCGGCCCGCCCGTGACGGCCGATGAGGCCCGGGGCCGTCACCTGACGATGGGATCCGAGACCCGGGTGACCGGACGGCCGGGCCACCGTGGCCCGGCCGTGACTGCTCGGCTGTGACCGCCCGGCCGTCGTGGCCGGCGCGGTGTCGGTTACGCCGGCTTGCGGTACCCCCAGATGTGCTGGTTGCCGCTCTCCCCGGCCACGGCCGTGCGCGGATCGAGGTTCTTCTTGTAGTTCACCTTGTTCGACGCGTTGCCGTCCACGGTGTCGATGTTGCCGTTGGCGTGCACCTTCACCACGATCGAGACGTGGCCGCTCACCCCGGGCCTGCCGTAGACGACGACGTCACCGAGGTTCGGGGTGCCGCCCTTGCCGGAGCCCCGGAGCTGGAACAGCGGCGCGTTGTTGCCGGCGAAGCCCCAGTTGGTCGCCCACAGCGGACCGCCGGGGATCCGGGCCTTCGAGGTGGCGTTCTTCTGCCAGATGTAGCGGGTGAACGCCCCGCACCACGCGGTCTTCGCGCAGTTCTTCCCCTCGCTCTTGGTGAGGTACTTGTCGCACTTGCGGTTCGCCTCGGTGATCTTCAGGTTGTACTCGGCCACCGCCGCCTTGGCCAGGTTGTACCGGATCAGGTTGACCGGTCCCGGCCCGCCCGCGTCAAGGGTCGGCTCCTCGGCGGGGCCGGTGAACGCCTCGCCGGTCGACTCCGTTCCGGTGGGCGCGGCGCTGGCCGTGACGCTGAGCGCGACCACGCCCCCCGCGGCGAGGGCCAGGCCGAGTGCGAGTGCCGCTGCCTTCTTGATGAACACGATTCCTCCAACGACGGTGGGGTTGTCGATGAAGGAGACCGTGGTCGGGGGGTGGGCCGGAAGGTGGTCGGCCGGCCGGGACAGTCCCGGACACCTCCCCGGGCCATCCGGACACCGGGCCGGGCCACACCGGGCTGGGACCTGCGCCGGTCCGGCGCCTGAGCCGGGTCGGGGCCGGCCTAGCCGGCCACCCCGGTCCGGCCCCGTTTCACCCGGTAGAGCGCCTCGTCGGCGGCCCGCAGCGCGGCCTCCCCGTCCGCCCCCAGCGGCGCCCAGCCGACGCTCACCGACACCGGCGTCCCGGGCACCAGCGCCCCCCAGTCCTCGGAGTCCACGGCCGTCCGGATCCGGTCCCCGATCTCGACGGCCTCCGCCGCCGACGCGGCCGGCAGGATCACCACGAACTCGTCCCCGCCGTGCCGGGCCAGCAGGTCGCCCTGCCGCACCGCCCCGGCGAAGATGCCGGCGACCCGTTGCAGGACCAGGTCGCCGGCCGGGTGGCCGTGGGTGTCGTTGACGGCCTTGAACCCGTCGAGGTCGAGGGCGCCGATCATCGCGCCCACGCCCCGCCGGCCCAGCCCGGCCACGAACGCGGCGATCCGGCGGCGGTTGGGCAGGCCGGTCAGCGGGTCGGTGGAGGCGGCGTTCGCGTACTGGGCGGCCATCCGGCGCAGCCGCTCCTGGTCCAGCCGGGCCCCGATGCTGTCCGCGAACAGGTTGCGCACCTGGCGGTCCTCGGGGGCGACCATCCGCATGCTGGCCCGCTCGACCTCCAGCGCGCCCGCGTGGTCCCCGGCCAGCGACAGTGCCAGGGACCGCAGCCGGAGCGGTTCGGCGACGCCCATCGTGTCCGAGAGGTGCGGGTGCCGGTCGAGCAGCTCCAGGGCCAGGGTCGGGTCGCCGGCCCCGATCGCCTCGCACACCGCCACCGAGTCCAGCACGTTGCGGTCGCTGGAGGAGGCGAAGTTCTCGCGGGGGACCGGGACGTCGGTGGGGTGGCCGAGCGCGCCGAGCCGGCGGGCCGCGTACAACAGGAAGACGCGTTCGAAGCCCTGGATCTCCGCGACGAACGGCCGGCTCGACGCGACCAGGGCGCGCAGGCCGCGCACGCAGCCCTCCGTGTCGCCGTGGTGGTCGAGGTCGATCGCGGCGGCGACCTGCGAGGCCGTGCACGCCGCGTGCGCCGGTCCCAGTCCGGCGGCGGCGCAGACCCTGGCCGCCTGGCGCATCGCCTCCAGGGCCTCGGGGTAGAAGTTCACGGCCGTGTAGACCACGCACAGGTCGTGCCAGGCGTCCACCGCGCCCAGGCTGACCTCGGTCATCCGGCGCAGCGCGCGTTCGGACTGCACGACGTGGGTCACCGCCGAGGCCACCGAGCCCTGCTCGTGCGCGACCATGCCGGCCAGCAGGTGGTACTGCCCGACGAGGCGCGGGTCCGGGGCCGCCGACAGCGCGTCGTGCACCCGGTCGAGCAGCGGTCCGTGGCCGGCGGACCGGCCGAGGTTGAGGTAGGCGGCGAGCTGCTGGTTGAGCGCCTGGGCGGTGCGGTGCGGGTCGGTGGACTCCGCCGCGACCCGCTCGGCCAGGGCGATGACCTCGACGAGGTGGCCGTCGCCCATCAGCCCCCGGAACGCCGCCCACTCGACGGCGATCAGGTCCTTCTCGCTCCCGCCCGACACTCGAACTACTCTACGCAATCAAAACATGACTTTATGTGTACTGTGGCCACACCGCGGCCCGCCCGTCCGTCAGATGCCCGTCAGGTACCCGCCCGGGTTCGTGGGATTCGTGCCCGACCGGCGGAAACGGGGCTGGTTCCGCCGGTGAAAGTGCTGGTCCCGGCCCCCTACAATGCGGGCTCAGCTCCGAAGACCCTCGCCGGGGCCCGACCCTGGAGCGCGCCGTGACCGCAGTACACCCGGACGACGACCCGGGGTCGGGACTGTCCCGCTGGGAACGGCGGACCGGCGCGGCGGCCACCGCGCTGGCGGTGCTCTTCCTCGTCTCCTACGCCACCCCGATCCTCGGCCCGGACCTGCCCGCACCCCTGCTGACCGCGTGCGACGTCGCCGACATCACCATCTGGGCGCTGCTCGGCGCCGACTACGTGTACCGGTTCACGATCGCCGCCGACCGGCTCCGGTTCGTCCGCCGGCACCTGCTCGACCTGTGCGTCCTCGTCCTGCCCATGCTCCGCTCCGTCCGGGTGCTGCGCCTGGTCATGCTGGTCACCGTCGCGCACCGCCGGGTGCACGCGGTCACCCGGGTCCGGCTGGGCGTCTACGTCGCGGCCGCCACCGGCCTGCTCGTGTTCGTGGCCAGCCTCGCCACCCTCGACGCCGAACGGTCCAACCCGGACGCCAACATCACCGGGTTCGCCGACGCGCTGTGGTGGTCGTTCACCACGATCACCACCGTGGGGTACGGCGACCAGTACCCCACGACGAACACCGGCCGGTTCGTGGCCGTGGCCCTGATGTTCTGCGGGATCTCCCTGCTGGGCTTCATCACCGCCTCGCTCGCGTCCTGGTTCGTGGAGCGGTTCAACGCCGTCGAACAGGGCTCGGAGGAGGCCCGCGACGACCTGGCGCAGTTGCTCGCCGAGGTGCGGGAACTCCGCGCGGAGGTGGCGGAACTGCGGGCCGGGACGGTGCCGCCCGTGGCCCCGCCGCCGGCGGCCGCCGGGAACTGACCGGGCCGCCCCAGCCCGGCTCCGGGGCCCTCCGGAGGGTCGCCGACCAGGGGGTTCCGCCCGCAGCGGACGGGGCTGACGGGAGCGGGCCGCCCCGGGCACGATGAGGGGATGCCCCCACTCCAGCGCACGGAGGCGCGCGTCCGCGCCGACCTGATCGAGGTCCACCGGTACGAGCTGGACCTCGACCTCACCCGGCCCGGCGACGTCTTCGGCTGCACGACGGTGATCCGGTTCGGCTGCGCCCGCCCCGGGGCCGGGACCTTCCTGGACCTGCGCCCCGCCGCCCTGCGCCGCGTGGTGCTCAACGGCCGCGTCCTCGACCCCGCCGACCTGGCCGACCACCGGTTCCCCCTCGCGGACCTGGCCGCCGACAACGAGCTGCTGATCGAGGCCGACATGGCCTACTCGCGCACCGGCGAGGGCCTGCACCGGTTCACCGACCCGCTCGACGGCGAGACCTACCTGCACTCCTCCTGCGCCCCGGACCTCGCCCCGCTCCTGTTCGCGTGCTTCGACCAGCCCGACCTCAAGGCGCCGTTCGTCCTGGCCGTCACCGCGCCCGCCGGCTGGACGGTCCTGGGCAACGCGGCCGGGGAGCAGGTCGCCGCCGGGCGCTGGGAGTTCGCGCCCACCCCGCCGATCAGCACGTACCTGGCCGTGGTCGTCGCCGGTCCGCTGCACTCGGTGCACGCCGAGCACGACGGCATCCCCCTCGGCCTGCACAGCCGCCGCTCCCTCGCGGCCGACCTCGACCGGGAGGCCGACGAGCTGTTCGAGGTCACGGCTGCGTCGTTCGACCGGCTGCACGAACTCTTCGCCGACCGGTACGCCTTCGGCCGGTACGACCAGGCGTTCGTCCCCGAACTGAACTGGGGCGCGATGGAGAACCCGGGCTGTGTCGTGTTCGCCGAGGAGTCCCTGTTCCACTCGGCCCCCACCGAGGCGGACCGCGCGAACCGGGCCGTCGTCATCGCGCACGAGATGGCGCACATGTGGTTCGGCGACCTGGCCACGATGCGCTGGTGGGACGACCTGTGGCTCAACGAGTCCTTCGCCGAGTACCTGGGCTACCGGGTCGCGGTCGAGAACACCCGGTTCACCGACGCCTGGACCCACTTCGCCACCCTGCGCAAGGGCTGGGGCTACGACGCCGACCAGCGCCCCAGTACCCATCCGATCGCGGCCAGCGGCATCGAGAGCCTGGCGGAGGCGATGGCCAACTTCGACGGCATCTCCTACGCCAAGGGGGCCGCGGCGCTCCGGCAACTCGTCGCGTGGCTGGGCGACGACGCGTTCTTCGAGGGCGTCAACGCGCACCTCGCCCGGCACCGGTTCGGCAACGCGGACCTCGCCGACCTGCTGGACGCGCTGGCCACGGCGAGCGGCCGGGACGTACCCGGCTGGGCCTCGCTCTGGTTGCGCACCAGCGGCGTGGACACCCTGCGGGTCGAGCGGTCGGCGGACGGCGCCACCGAACTGGTCGCCGACGGGAGCCGGCCGCACCTGGTCGGGGTCGGGGTGTTCGAGGGCCGACCGCCGGTGCTGACGAGCCGGGTGGAGGTCGAGGTGGGACCGGGCGGCCGGGCCCGGCTGCGGGACGCCCCGGCCGCGGTCACCCCCGCCGAGCCGGCGGCCCCGATCGGCCAGGGACCCGGCACCGCGCTGGTGCTGCCCAACCACGGCGACCTCACCTGGGCGAAGATCCGGCTCGACGCCGACTCGTGGCGGACGGTCACCGGGTCGCTGTCCGCGATCGACGAGCCCCTGACCCGCGCCGTGCTCTGGGCCGCCGCCCGGGACCTGGTCCGCGACGCGGAGCTGTCCCCGGCGGCCTACCTGGACCTGGTCGCCGCGCACCTGCCCGCCGAGCGGACCGACTCGATCGTGCAGTCCGTGCTCACCTTCGCCGGGTCCAAGGTCGTCGGCCACTACCTCGCCCCGGACCGCCGCCCCGCCGGGCACGCCCTGCTGGCCGGGGTCGCCCGCCGGCTCCTCGCCGTCCCCGACGCGGACCCGGGGCTGCGGCTGGCCGCACTGGGCGCGGCGATCGACAACGCGACCGACCCGGCCGAACTGGAGTCGTGGCTGGCGACCGGCCCGGCCGACCGGCCGGCGACGGCCCCGGACGGTCGGCCCCGCGGTGCCGGTTCTGTGGCGGCCCCGGCGGGCCCGCCCACGGCGGCCGGTGACCGGCCTTCGGCGGCCCCGGCTGCGGAGACGCTCGGCGGCCCCGCGGTCCCTCCGCTGAGCAGCGACCTGCGCTGGGCCGCGCTCGCCCGGTTGGCGGCCCTCGGCGCGGTCACCGACGGCCGCCTCCTCGCCGAACTGGCCACCGACCCGAGCAGCAGCGCGCACCAGGGGGCGGCCCGGGCCCGGGCCGCGCTGCCCGACCCCGCGGCCAAGGAACGGGCCTGGCGGGGGCTGTTCACCGACGGCGAGCTGTCCACGTACCTGATCACGGCCACCGCGCAGGGCTTCTGGCAGTCGGGGGGCGAGGACCTGCACCGGGAGTACCTGCGGCGGTACTTCGCCGAGGTGCCGGGCGTGGGCGCGCGCGGGGACTCGGTGGCCTCGGTGCTGGGCGGTCGGCTGTTCCCGGCCGGACACTCCACCCCGGACACCATGCGCGCGGCCGAGGCATGCCTGGCGGCGGCGGACGAGGCGGAGGACGCGACCCCGGTGCTACGCCGGGCGCTGGCCGACCAGCTCGACGACCTGCGCCGGGCGGTGCGGGTCCGGGAGCGGTTCAGCGGGGAGTGACGGCCGGAACGTGGCCGGTGTCACCAGGCGGCGACGCTCAGGCAGCCGGGCGCTGGCAGGCGGCCGGTGGCGGGCAGCGCCTATTGTCGTCCTGCATGGAGCGTCCGCCGGTCGGCGGGATACGGGGGGTGCGTGGATGGGACGAGGCACGCGGCTGGTCGCGGCGGTGGCGGTGGCGGCGCTCGTGGCCGGGCTGGTGGTTGCCGACGACGGCCGCCGGACGAAGGAGACCTCGTTCCTCCAGCTCGCCCGGTACAAGGCCTCCAGGGTGGCGGCCTGGGACACGGCACACGTGTACACGACGTTTCTGGCCTGCCGTGACGGCCGGTGCGCCTTCACGCTGGCGGCCACCGGTGACGGCGGGCGGACCTGGGCCCGGCGTCCACTGCCGTTGGACGAGGTCAGCGACGACCGCCCGAGCCTGCGCGGGATGTACTTCCGGCTGTCCGTACTCGCCCCTGATGTCCTGCGCCTGTGGTCGCCGGAGTGGGCGCCCGGACCGGCCTGGTGGAGCACCGACGCGGGCGCGACCTGGCGGTCGGTTCCCGCCGCGCTGCCCGTGGTGCGGTCCGTGCCGCCGGGCTGGGTTCCGCTCGGCATCCGGGTGGACGACGAGCCCGAGGGCGAGCACCGGCTGCCGGTCGGCGATCCGGCCACCGGCTCGGCGGCCCTGCTCGCGGTCCCCGCGCGCTCCGGCGACCTCCTCTCCCCGGACGCCCCCGTCGATCGGGGTATCTGGCTGTCGGTCGGCGGGCAGGAGAGCGGCCTGCGGGTGAGCCCAGACCGGGGTGCGACCTTCAGCAAGGTCGTTCCGCCGTGGCCGGACGGGCGGGACGTCACGTTTCCCCAGATGACCGTCGCCCGCGACGGGACGGTGTACCTGGCCGCGTCGCAGATGTCGAAGGCCGTGCTCCTCTTGGCCCGCAGTTCCGACGGCGGTGTGACCTGGGCGTCGATCGCTCCGACCGGTCAGGGAATGGTGAGCCTGGTGCGTTGCGTCGCGGTCCTGCCGGACGGCGGGCTGGTGGTGGCGAGCGGGGACTTCGCGACCGCCGAACGGTTCCACGTCAGTCAGGACGGCGGCCGGACGTTCACGGTGCTTCCGGCGAAGGGTTTTCCCCGGTACGCGTCCGGGTTCGTGCCGCTGCCCGGCGGCGGGTACGTGACGCGGAACCTGATCGGGGAGGTCGATGTCGACACGCTGGCGGTCTCCGACGACCTGCGGACCTGGCGCGTCCTCCGGCCACCGACGCGCTGAGCCCGGCGCCGCCGCTGCCCGCCGGGCGGGAGCCGGATCGGCGCGGACTGCCGGAGCGCTGAGCGCGGCCCCTCCGGAATGGGACGGTTCTGAGACGGCCGACCCCGTGCGCGCCGCCTAGTGTCCTCCTGCATGGAGCGTCCGCCGGGTCGGCGGGGACACGGGGGAGCACGGATGGCACGCGGTGGACGGCTGTTCTCGGTGGCGGCGCTGATGGCCGCACTTCTGGTCGCCGACAGCGACAACGGGGAGCGGTCCGACGAAACCCGCGAACTCCGCCAGGCCCGCGACCGGGCCTCCCGGGTGGCGGTCTGGGACGCGGCCCACGTGTACACGACATTCCTGGCCTGCGATGAGGGCCGGTGCGCGTTCACCCTCGCCGCCACCGGGGACGGGGGCCGGACCTGGGCGCGGCGTCCGCTGCCGTTGGACACCGTCGGCGCGGACGG
Organism: Longispora urticae; assembly: GCF_053902585.1. Lineage (NCBI taxonomy): Bacteria > Bacillati > Actinomycetota > Actinomycetes > Micromonosporales > Micromonosporaceae > Longispora > Longispora urticae. The sequence continues at coordinate 18,894 of NZ_JAQZSH010000023.1, read as the reverse complement.
GCCGGACCGGCGTGCGACGAACTTCCGGCTGTCCGTGCTCGGCCCGGCGATCCTGCGCCTGTGGTGGCCGGCCGCGCAGCCCGGTCCCGCCTGGTGGAGCACCGACGCGGGCGCGACCTGGCAGGCGGCGCCCGCCGGGTTGCCCACGGTGCGGTCGGTGCCGCCGGGCTGGGTGCCGCTCGAACGCCGGGCGGAGTCACCCCGGATCGGCGCGGAGGTCCCCGCGCTCCCGCTGGGTGACCCGGCCACGGGCGCCACCGCGCTGTTGCCGGTCCGTTCGCTCAGTCCGACCGTGTCGCCGGCCGGCGCCTACGACCGGTGGCTGTGGCTGTCGGGCAGCAGGAAGTACCCGAATCTGCTGCTCGTGAGCGACGACCGGGGCGCGTCCACCCGGGTGGTCGTGCCGTGGACGGACGGTCCGGACATCTGCCCGGCGGCGGCGGTGGCCCCCGACGGGACCGTGTACGCGGTCGCCACCCGGACGCCCCAGGGCGAGCCGCTGCTGGCCCGGAGCGCCGACGGCGGTCGGAGCTGGGAGTCGCTCGCCCCGACGGGCCTGGGCTTCGGCCGGGAGCTGTTCGCGGTGGCGACGCCGCCGGACGGCACGCTGGTGGTGGCGAGCGAGTACCTGTACGACCAGCGGTTCCATGTCAGCCGGGACGGCGGCCGGACGTTCACGGCGCTTCCGGTGCGGGACTTCCCCCGGGACGCGTTCGGGTTCGTGCCGCTGCCCGGCGGGGGCTACGCGTCGACAGACGTGCTCGACGAGTTCGGCCTCGACTCTCTGGCGGTCTCCGACGATCTGCGGACCTGGCGCACCCTCAGGCCTCCGACGCGCTGACCCCGGCCCCGTCCGACCCGACGCGACGGCGGGCGGCCGAACCTCCCCGGCTGCCCGCGCCCCGCCCCCGCCGAGCCGGTCACCCGTCGAACCGCACCACCATCCTCTGCGGCCCCCGCAGGTTGATGTTCTCCTTGTACTCCAGCTCGACCACCTCCGCCGAGCCCAACCGCCCCGCGAGCGTCCCCACCGCGACGGCCGCCTCCAGCCGCGCCAGCCCGGCCCCGAGGCAGAAGTGCGCGCCGGCCGCGAACGACAGGTGCTGGGCGGCGTTCGGTCGGCGGATGTCGAAGACGTCCGGGTCGGCGAACACGGCCGGGTCGCGGTTCGCGGCGGCGAGCAGCAGGGCGACCGTCGCGCCGTCGGGGACCTCGACGTCGCCGATCCGGTAGGGCTCGCCGAGGACCTGCCGGCTGGTGAACTGCACGGCCGGGTCGTACCGCAGCGACTCCTCCACGGCCCCGTCGATCAGCGTGGGGTCGGCCCGCAGCAGGGCGAGCTGTGCCGGATTGCGGACCAGGGCGAGGACGGCGTTGGCGATCAGGTTCGTGGTCGTCTCGTGCCCGGCGACGAGCAGCAGCGTGGTGGTGACGATCAGTTCGGGGGTACTGAGCTGGTCGCCGCCCTCCTCGGCCCGGATCAGGTGCGAGAGCAGGTCGGTGCCGTCCCGGCCGCGCCGCGCGGCGATCAGCTCGGCGAAGTACGCGGCGAACTCGTGCCGGGCGGCCAGCGCGTCGGCGAACACCTCGGGCTCGACGGACCGGAACTCGGCGTCCAGTCCCCGGGCGAGCCGGTTGGACCAGTCGGCGAACAGCGCGTGGTCGGACCCGGGGACGCCGAGCAGCTCGCTGATCACCCGTACCGGCAACGGGTGGGACAGGCCCGCGACCACCTCGAACCCGGCCGGGTCGGCGGCCGCGACCAGCTCCCCGGTCAGGGCGGTGATCCGGGGCCGGAGCCGGGCGACGACCCGGGGCGTGAACGCCTTGGAGACCAGGCCGCGCAGCCGGGTGTGGTCCGGCGGGTCGAGGAACAGGAACGAGGTCGGCAGCCCGGTGGTGTCGTCGGAGACCTGCCGGGCCCGGGTGCGCGCGCTGCTCAGCACGGGGTCGCGCAGCAGCCGGTGGCAGTCGGCGTGCCCGGCCACGACGACGAGCTGGTCGTCGAGCGCCGTGAACGGCGTGGCCCCGCGCAGCGCCGCGAACAGCGGGTAGGGGTCGCGGCGCACGGCGGGGTCGGCGAGAACCTTGAGATCGAGGTTGTCGAGTGTGCTCATGTGCCTCAGGCTGGGACTTGAACCATGGTTCAAGTCAATGGGGGAGCGATGACGGAGTTGATGACGATCGGGGAGCTCTCCGCCGCCACCGGAGTGCCCGACTCGACGATCCGGTTCTGGGAGCGCCGCGACCTGATCGTGCCGACCACCCGGCAGGGCGGGCAGCGCCGGTACACCCCCGACGACGTGCAGCGGGTCGCCGTGCTGCGGCTGTGCCAGGCGGCCGGGTTCACCCTCGCGGAGATCGGCCGGATGAAGCGGGAGCGGCACGACGAGCCGTTCGAGTGGCGGCGGCTGGTGACGGACAAGCTCGCGGACGTGCAGCGCCGGCTCACGGAGCTCGACCACGCCCGCGACCTGCTGCACCACGCGCTGCGGTGCGGGCACGAGAACATCCTGCACTGCCCCGGCTTCCAGGCGGCGGTGCGCGACGGCGGGACGAGTCCCTGGTACGACGAGGAGCCGTCAGAGGATGATGTCCAGCAGTTCGACCAGGGTGTCGATCCGGTGTCTGGCCTGTGAGAAGTCCTGTGCCCGGGTGCCGATGTCGGCCAGGGCGCGTTCCCCGGCCCTGTAGTACCAGAGTTCGGTGTCGACGAGAACGCCGTCGTGATCGAGGAGGAGGTACTTTTTCACCCTCCCGACCCTAGATCTCCAGCAGCGTCTTCCCGACCGTGGCCCGTGCTCCCATCGCGGCGTGCGCGTCGGCCGCCTTCTCCAACGGGAACCGCTGCCCGATCACCGGCCGCAGCCGCCCGGCCGCCGCCTCGCCGAGCGCGTCGAGGGTGAACGCCCGCAGCTCCGCCGGGGTGCCCAGCGAGCCGGCGTGCACGGTCACGCCCCGCCCGGAGGCCTCCGCCGCCGGAATGTCGGTCCACGCCCCGCTGGCCAGCCCGTAGGTGAACATCCGCCCGCCCCTGCCGAGCAGCCCGAACGCCGCCCGGCCGATCTCGCCGCCGACCCCGTCGAAGACGACGTCCACCGCGCCGGCCGCGTCGGTCCAGCCGGGCGCCGTGTAGTCCACGACCGTCTCGGCGCCCAGGTCGCGGGCCACCTGGGCCTTGCGCGGGCCGCCGACCGCCGCGACGACCGTGGCCCCTGCTGCCCGGGCCAGCTGGACGAGCAGGGTGCCGACCCCGCCGGCCGCCGCCTCGACCAGGACCCGCTCCCCGGGGCGCAGGCCCGCGGCCCGGACCAGGGCCGTCGCGGTCCGCCCGTCGGCGAGCAGCGCCACGGCCGTGTCCAGCGGGACCTCGTCGGGCACCGGGACGAGCTGTGCGGCGTCGACGGTGGCCCGTTCGGCGTACCCGCCGGAGCCGCCGAGGCTGGTCACCACCCGCGTGCCGACCAGCCCCGGGTCGACGCCGGCGCCCACGGCCGCGACGAGTCCGCCGACCCCGTTGCCCGGGATCATCGGCAGCACGGGCCGGTAGGGCCCCGCCCCGGTCGCCCGGAACTGGGTCTCCACGAAGGTGATGTTCGCGAACGCCACCTCGACCAGCACCTGTCCGGGACCGGGCACCGGTTCGGGCGCGTCCCCCGCGACCAGCACCTCGGGCCCGCCGAACTCCCGCAACCACACCGCGCGCATGTTTCGTCCTCTCGACGTTCCCCGCCTGTTCCGGGGCCCAGTCAACAGGCTCAACCACACTTGAGGTCAACCCCGGAACCCCACCACCTCGACGGGTACGCGTCCCGCGCGGCACGGGCGCGGCGGTCACGCGGTGGGCGACCCGTGGTGGAACCGCGCGTCCGCCAGGCGGGACAGTCCCGCCTGGATCAGCCGGTCGGCGGCCGCCGCGAACCCGTCGGCGAGGGGGTGCCCGGCCAGGTCCCCGGCCGCCGCGTGGAACTGGGCCGCCGCCGTCAGCAGGTCCCCGGCCGGCAGTTCGTCCCGGCCGAGCCGGCTGTCCGGCCACCAGCGGAACGTCCCCGGCGCGGGCCACGGCAGCGACCACTGCGGGGTCGCCCCGCAGAACGCGGCCACGAACTGGTCGAGGTCGCTCCGCGCGGACCGGACGGCCGTCGCGACGTCGGCGTCCCCGGCGGACTCGGCGAGCCGGAGCTGGGTGACCGCGCGGTCCACGACGGCCCGGGTCACGAGCCGCGCCCAGTCCGGCTGCGGGGCCGGGCCCTGCCTGGCTGGCTGCGGGTTCTCCCAGACCAGGACCCAGACGCCCCGGACGGGGTCCCATTCGGGGGTGGGCCAGGTACCGTAGCCGGCCGGGGTGGCCACGGCCTCGATGAGGTCCACGAACGCGGACCGGGTCAGTGCGATGGTGTCGGACATGTCGTACCCCCGGAATGGTGTGCCATTGTCGTTCTCCGAAGTGTCCGGCCGTCCCGGAACCGGTTGACGGATCCTGACAGAACTGGCCGGGTGCGCCCTCCGGCGCGTGGCCGGGACGGTAACGCGCTGGACAGCGGGGCCGGCGGGGGCGAGCCTGGAGGGGTTCGCGAGGGAGGTCGCCATGGGGGCGCTGCCGCAGTCGACGCTGCCGGACGGTCCGGTCCGGACCCTGTTCGACCGGCTGCACGCGCTGCACCACCGGGCCGGCTGGCCGAGCCTGCGGGACATGGCCCGCGAGGTGGGGTGCAGCCACACGACGATCTCGGTGGCGATGTCCGGTACCCGGGTGCCCCGGTGGGGGCTGCTCGAACTGATCGTGGAGACCCTGGCCGGGGACCCGGAGGAGTTCCGCGCCCTGTGGCTGGCCGCGACCCGCTCCGAACACTCCGGGCGGCGCGCGGGCCGGGCGGGTGACGGGAAGCCAGCGACAGTGCAGCCGGGGGGCGCCGACGGGGCGGAACTTCCGACTGGTGCGGCCCCGCCGCGCACGGGGACGCCGCGCCAGCCCGACGGGCCGGACGGTTCGCCCGGGGCCACGCCGGGCGACTCCGGCCACGATGCGCCGACCGGGACCGTTCCCGTGCCCCGGGACCTGCCCGCCGATGTCGCCGGGTTCACCGGTCGGTCCGACCAGCTCGCGGCCCTCGACCTGCTGCTCGCCGCGTCCCGGGTGGGCACCCCGACCGTGCTGGTCGCGGCCGTGTCCGGCACCGCGGGCGTCGGGAAGACCGCGCTGGCCGTGCACTGGGCGCACCGGGTCGCCGACCAGTTCCCCGACGGCCAGATCTACATCGACCTGCGCGGGTACGACCACGACCGCCCCGTGACCCCGGCCGAGGCGCTCGCCGCGTTCCTCCGCGAACTGGGCTGCGGGGACGCGGCGGTCCCGCACACGGTGGCCGAACGCGCGGCCCGGTACCGGACCCTGCTCGCCGGGCGGCGGGTCCTCGTCGTGCTGGACAACGCGCACTCGTCGGACCAGGTGCGCGACCTGCTGCCCGGTACCCCCGAATGTGTGGTTGTGGTGACCAGCCGGGACCGGCTGCCGGCCCTCGTGGCCCGGCACGGCGCGGTCCGGGTGGACCTGGACCTGCTGACGGCGGCCGAGGCGGGCACCCTGCTGCGGATCCTGATCGGACCGCTGGTCGCGGCGGAACCGGAGCAGGCCGCCGAGCTGGTCCGTAGCTGCGCCCGGTTGCCGCTGGCGCTGCGGATCGCCGCCGAGCTGGCCGCCTCCCGGCCGGCGTCGACGCTCGCCGAACTGGTCGAGGAGCTGTCCGACGAACGCGACCGGCTCGACCTGCTCGCGGCCGGCGACGACGGGCACACCGCCGTGCGCGCCGTGTTCTCCTGGTCCTACCGGCACCTCGACCCGGACGTGGCCCGCGCGTTCCGACTGCTCGGCACGCATCCCGGCGGCGACGTGGACCTCGACGCGGTGGCCGCGCTCACCGGCGTGGACCGGGCGGCGGCCCGCCGGCTGCTCGACCCGCTGGCCCGCGCGCACCTGGTGGAGCCGACCACCGGCCGCCGGTTCGGCATGCACGACCTGCTCCGGGTGTACGCGGCCGAACTCGCCGCCGCCGAGCGCGAAGGGGCCCTGACCCGCCTGTTCGACCACTACCTGACGGCCACCCGACGCGCGACGGCCGCCCTCGTCCCCGGCGGGTCCTCCGACCCGGCCGTCACTCCGGGACCCCTGTCGCCCGCCGCCGCCCGCGCCTGGCTCGACGCCGAGCTGCCCAACCTGCTCGCCTCGGCCGCCACCCCCGGCTGGCCCGCCCACACCCTCGGCCTGGCCACGGCCCTGTCCGCCCACCTGGACGCCCGCTCCCGCTACCCCGACGCCCTCACCCTGCACGCCCTCGCCCGCGACGCGGCCCGGACCAGCCGCGACCGGCCCGCCGAGGCCGCCGCCCTGGCCCAGCTCGGGGCGGTGCACCGCCGGCTCGGCGACTACCCGGAGGCCCTCGCGCACCTCGACGCGGCCCGCGCGGCGTACCGGGACCTCGGCGACCGGCCGGGCGAGGGCCGCGCCCTGCACGGCGCCGGCGTCGTCTACTGGCGACTGGGCCGCTACCCGCAGGCCCTGGAACACCTGGGCGAGGCCCTGGTCCGGTACCGGGAGGCCGGTGACCGGGTCGGCGAGGGCAGCGTGCTCGGCAACCTCGGCATCGTGCACCGCCGGCTCGGCGACCACGCGGCGGCCATCGCGCACTACTCCCGCTCGCTCGCCGTGCACCGGGCGGCGGGGGACCGGCGGCGGGAGGCCGGGGTGCTCGGCAACCTGGGCATCGTGTACCTGCGGGTCGGCCGGAGCTCCGAGGCGCTGGACAACCACCTGCGCGCCCTGGAGATCTGCCGCGACCTCGGGTACCGCACCGGGGAGGGCATCGCCCTGGCCAACGTGGGCGAGGCCTACCGGTTCCTGGGCCGGTACGCCGACGCCGTCGACCACAACGAGCGGGCGCTGGCCCTGTGCCGCGAGGTCGGCTACCGCGCCGGCGAGGGCAACTGCCTGCACCACCTGGGTGTGGCGCACCACCGGGCGGGGCGGTCCGGGGTGGCCCTCGACCTGCTGCGGCAGGCGGTGGCGGTGGCCCGGGAACTGGGTGAGGCCGACCTGGAGGCCGCCGCGCTGAACGACCTCGGCGCGGCCCTCGCCGACCCCGGAGCCCCGGGAGGTGACCCGGACGCGGCCGGGGAGGCGCACCGGAGCGCCCTGACCCTCGCCGACCGGACCGGCGACCGCTACGAACGCGCCCGGGCCCTCGCCGCCCTCGGCGCCCTCGCGGCGGACCCGGCCGAGCGCCGCTGCCTCCGGGCCGAGGCGCACGCCCTCTTCGAGGCCCTGGAGGTCCCCGAAGCGAGGTTGGAAAGAGACCTGAGCTGACAAAAGGGTCTCTTAGGGGGTACTGCCGTCCCGCGGGTCCGGCCGGTCGCCCAGGATCATCGGCTCGGCCTCCTCGACGCCGTCCTCCCCCGCCTTGCGCGCGGCGTCCGTACCCGTCAGATCCTCCTCGCGGTAGAGTTCGTCGGTGCCGACGCCGGGTTCCGGCTCGCGGTGCTCGGGACTGGTCATCTCTTCCTCCAACGGCTCGTCGATTCCCCTGGTAGTGCCCTGGACGGCCGCCGCCGAAACACTCCCGGCCACCATGGGGACACGTCGGCCCCGCCCGGTTCCGGGGCGGCGTTCTGCTGGATTTCCGACACCTCGCACGCGGAGTCCACTTCGGACATGCTCTGATGGTCCCGGCCTGTCCCTCGGGGGGAGGGGCGCGACTCAGGAGGTGCGCGGCGTGGCGCGTGACGGTGACCCGGCGGACGGCACGACCCGGGACCCCGACGAGACAGGCCCCGGCGAGGCTTCCGCGGCGGACGAACCCACCGAACCCCCGCCCGTCCCGGTCCGCCGCAGCGTCCTCGACGACGACGAGGACGACGAGGACGAGGAGGAGCCCGGGCAGGTCACCGAGGCCGGTACCCGGAAACTGTCCGCCGGGGCCAGCACCGCCCTCGCCCTGGTCGGCGCGGGCCTCCTCGCGGCGTTCATCTACCCACCGTGGCCGGCCCCCGCGACGGAGCCCGACCGGCCGGCCTCCGCCCCGATCACCCCGAGCCGCACCGCCGCGACGGGGGCGCGTCCGGTCCCGCCGTGCGACCGGACGCTGGACAAGCTGGGCGACGTCTTCGTCCGGGCCAAGACGAACCCGACCGCCGCCCCGGTGGCCGACGGCGCGCCGTTCGCGGACTGCACGATGCGCGGCACCCTGGCCATCGCGGGCAACCCGTCGGGCACGCTGCGGGTCACGTACGGGCGGTCGTCCGGGATCGCGGGGCTGACGGCCGAGCAGCGGGCCCGGGACGCGGTGGACGCGCAGGCCGTGTCGTCGTGCGTGGAGGAGCCGGCCCCGGTGCCGGGGTTCCCGTACGCGCTCCGGTGCGGCGACGACGCGCCCCGGGTGCACGAACTGGTGCTGATCGCCGACGGGGACATCTACCTGTCGGTGGAGGTCACCGTGCGCTCGGTGGTCGCGGACAAGGCCGGGGTGCGCAAGAACCTCGCCGCCGCCGCGGGCGCGGCGGCGGCGAAGGTGCACGCCCAGGTCAGGTAGTGACCTGCCAGGTGACGGTCGCGGTCAGGAACTTGCGCAGCTCCGGGTCGCGGACCCAGTCGGTCGGGTCGGCGACCGTGGCGGTGACGGTGTGCGTGCCCCGGGCGAGGCCCCGCACGCTGAGCGCGGTGCTGCCCGCGCCGAGGGCCTCGACGGACCCGCCGTCCACGGTCCACGTCACCTTCGCGTTGCCGACCGGCGTGACCCACAGGTCGGGGCCGGCGGGCGACTGGGCCTGGATGACGCCGTTCTCGCGGTAGAACGCGGCGACCATGGCCTCCCTGCCGGGCAGGTTGAACTGCCGGCCCAGCGACCGCATGATCGAGTTGTCGGTGGGCCGGTTGATGCACCGGGTGTAGTACCGCCCGCCGACGTACGCGCCGACCGTGCCGCCGTCCGGGGACGCCTGGCCGAGCCAACGCCACCACTTCTTCTGCTGGGACTGCATCTGCGCGACGGTCAGCTTGGACACGTTGGACTCGGACGGCTCGGCGTACGGGTAGCAGTCGCCGCTGCCGTAGGTGTACTCGTCGGCCAGCCCGCCGACGGAGTGCCCGAGTTCGTGGATCGCGATCTGGCCGGCCTGCGCGTTGCCGCCCGAGGCCGTGGCCACGCCGCCGCCGGCCCCGCCGTACTTGGTGCTGTTGCCCAGGGCGAGCACCTGGTCGACGTCGCGGGCCGAGCGCGCGTACTGGTTGGCCTTGGTCTGGTTCACGCACAGCAGCCGCTCGGTGCCGCCGCACCAGAAGCCCATGTCCATGGCCGTGCTCTTCTGCACCCCGTTGGTGGGGTCGTTGTCCACGCCCGACTGGGTGGACACGACGTTGACCTGCCACACGTTGAACTGGGTCCGGTGGCTCTTGAACGGCTCGAACGCGGCGATCTCCGCCCACTTCGACTTCACGTGCTGGGTGTAGAGGTCCATCTGCGCGCTGGTGTAGCCGTCGCCGACGAACACGAGGTCGAACCGGCTCTCGCTGGGGCCGTTGACCTCGACGGGCACGACGGTGGCGGCCGCCACGGCCAGTGACGGGGCGGACTGTTCGACCCTGGGCACCCGGATCGTGGTCCGGCTGATCGTGCCGTCCGGGCTGAAGACCTCGCGGGTTTCGAGCCGGGTGCCGGAGGAGGGTGCCGCGAGTGCCGGCTGACTGCCGACGGCGAGAGCCAGCAGGGTGGTACTGAGGAGCAGAGCCGCGACGCGTCTCATGAGGGGCCTCCTTGAGGGGTGAAGGTTGACCTACTATGGACCCCTCTCGCGCTGTGCGCCCATCCCAGATATCCATAAGCTTCACGGTATGGATCTCGAGCTCCGTCACCTTCGGGCGCTGTGCGCCATCAGCGAGGCCGGCAGCCTGACCCGGGCGGCGGCCGTCCTCGGCACCACCCAGCCGGCCCTGTCCGCCCAGTTGCAGCGGATCGAACGCCTCCTCGGCGGCCCCGTGTTCGCCCGGGGCCGGTCCGGCTGCACGGTCACCGCCTACGGGGAGTACGTGCTGGTCAGGGCGCGTTCGATCCTCGCGGACACCGACCGGCTGCGGCACGGCCCGGCGGGGTTCGGCCGGCGCGCGGTGCGGCTCGGGGGCGTGTCCGGGCCGATCCTCGTCGGGCTCGCCGACCGGCTCGGCGCGGCGCTGTCCGGGGTGGAGGTCGAACTGCACGCGGAGTACTCGCCCCGGCTGCTCGTCGACCTCGTCGGCATGGGCCGGCTCGACCTGGCCGCCGTCGTCGACTACCCCGGGTACGAGCTCCAGCCCACCCCGGGCGTCGACTGGCGGATCGTGGCCGACGAGCCGGTGCACGTGGCCCTCGGCGCGGACCACCCCCTGGCCGCCCGCCCCGAACTGGCCCTGGCCGACCTGGGCGCGGAGCCCTGGGTGCTGTCGCCCCCGGACGGGGCCGGCTGGCCGGAGTACTTCCACCACGTGTGCCACGGGCTCGGCTTCACGCCCCGGGTACCGCACGAGATCGGGGCGATGCGCCCCCTCCAGGAACTGCTCGCCCGGGGCCTGGCCCTCTCGCCCTGCCAGGCCACGTTCGAGCCGGTCGCCGGGGTGGTGGTCCGGCCGCTCGCGGGGGAGCCGCTGCGGATGCGGCACCTGGTCGCGTGGAACCGGCACGGCCCGCTCGCCGAACACGCCGAACAGCTGCCCCGCTGGGCCGCCGAGGTGTACGCGGCCAGCCTGCGCCGCCTGGCCCGCTGACCCCGGTACCCGGAAATATGGGGTGTTCCGGGACGGCTCCCGGGGAATGGCCGAAGTGGCGATGGCCCCCGACGCCCCGTCCTACCACGATGGACTGTCAGTGGACGGGAGGGGGCGACATGGGCAACGGGGACATCATCCGGGCGATCGAGGACGCTTTCGGGGCGGACCCGACGGCGGTGGTGAACCTCGTCGGCCCCCTGGGTGGCGGCAAGACCACCCTCCTGGCGGACCTGGCCGGGCCCGTCGTGGTCGACGGCGTGGACACCGCCGAGGCGGGGGAGGCGCTCGCCGGCCGGGCTGGGCCGCTGGTCGTGGCCGGCCGGATCCCGCTGCGGTCCCTGCCCGGCTGGTCGGCCGCCGGGGCCCTGGTCACGATCGACGTGCCGGCCTGGTCCGAGGAGGACGTCACCCGGCTCGCCGCCACCCACCACGTCCACCCCGGGCCCGGGCTCGACCTGGTCCGCCAGCTGTCCGGCGGCGTACCCCTCCTCGTGGTGTCCCTGTGTCGGGCGCTGCACGCCGGAGCGCCGGCCGAGGTGCCGGGCGCCGTGGCCGACCACGCCGTCGCCGCGGTCCTCGACCGCCTCGGGTCGGAGACAGGGGTCGCGGGTGCCGGCGTCGACCCCGCCGCCCCCGGCGTCGCGGCTCCCGGACCCGCCGATCGCCGGTCCGCCGCACCGACTGCCGTCCCCGGGACCGCGCTGGCCGTGCTCGCCGCCGTCGGCGAGGCCGACGCAGACCTGGTCCGCCAGCTCACCGACACCCCCTTCGACGCCCTGGACCGGCTGAGCGCGACCGTGCGCACCGAGGGCGGCCTCGCCGTGGCCGAGCCGTTCCGGACCCTGCTCGACGAGGCGTTCCGGTGGCGGGAACCCGTCGCCCACCAGGTCGCCCTGACCCGCGCGACGGGCCACGCCCGGCACCTCCTGGAGACCACCCGGGACACCGGCAGCCGCCACCGCCTGGTCTTCCGGTCCTGGTTCCTCACCGGCGACCGGGTGGTCCGGGACAACCTGTTCCCGGCGGGCGCCCCGCGCGCCGTGGTCGAGCCGGCCACCGCCGCCGATTTCGACGACATCGAACGCCTGGTGCACCGGTGGGCCCGGCGCGGCAGCCTCGACCTCCGGTCCACCGGACGGATCCTCGACGGCTGGCTGCGGTCGATCCCCGAGGGCTTCCTGGTGGCGCGCACGCCCGACGGCCGGGCGGTCGGGGTCGCCAACGTGCCGCCGATCACCGAACGCTCGATCGCCAGCATGGAACCCGTCCTGCAACAGCACACCGAGACCGTCACCCGGACCGGGGAGCTCCCCGCCGACGGCCGGGGCGTGTTCGTGGGGCTGGCGTTCTGCGAGGACCGGGAACCGCAGGTGCACGCCCTGCTGCTCCGGGCGATCCTCCGGCCGGCGTTCGCGCACGGCGGGGTCGTGGTGTCCACGATGTGGCCCGAGTACCAGCAGCTCGTCCGCCGGCTCGGCTTCGCGTACCGGGGCGCCGCCGCCGACGACGTGTACGGCTGCGGCCGGCCCTGCGAGGTCTACACCCACAGCTTCGCCCCCGACCGCGTCGCCGGCTGGCTCGACGACCTCGTCTCCCGGGGCGTACCCACCCCCCTCGGCGGGGACGTCGCCCGGCTGCGCCGCCACCTGCGCGCCGCCCTCGAGGGCCTGCACGACCCGGTGGCCCTGGCCCGCAGCCCGCTGCTCGCGGCCACCGGCTCGACCACCGCCGAGGCGCTGCACGACTGGCTCCGGGCGGCGGTCACCGCCCTGACCTGCGCGGACGACCGGCTGGACGCGGAGGCCGGCCGAACCCTGGAGGCGTGTTACGGCCGGGCCGGGGCCGTCCGGCACGACCGGGTCGCGCAGCGGTTGCACCACAGCCGGGCGACCCACTTCCGCCGGCTGGACCGGGGGTTGACGCTGCTGGCGACGCGGTTGCTGTTCGCCCCGGCGGCCGGTGGGCCGGTGTCCCGCCCGTAGCCACCGGCCCGGACGCCGGGCGTGGTCGTGGCCCGGTGCGAACCGTGACCGGGGGCCGGGGACGCTCGCGGACGGCGGTCGGCACGGGTCGGTGTGGGGCGGCGGTCAACAGCCGTCGGCGCCGTCCGGCACCACCGGTCAGTGCCGGACGGTCCGGTAGCCCGGGTGCACGCCCGCTGTCAGCCCGTGGTGTTCCGCGAGCCGGCCGAGCAACACCGCGAGCTGTTCGCGCTCGGCCGGGTCCAGCGGCGCGGTGATGTCCGCGTCGTGCGCCCGGCCGACCCCGCCGATCCGCCGCAGGGTGCCCGTGCCGTGCTCCGTGACGTGCAGCGCGGACAGCCGGCGGTCGGCCGGGTTCTGCCGGCGCTCGATCAGCTCCCGGCCCTCCAGATCGTCCAGGAACGCGACCAGCCGGCTCGGCGGCATCCCCAGGTGCCGGGCCAGCTCCTGCTGGCTCATGCCCGGGGTGGCGGCGATGGCCCGGAGCATGCCGGTCAGGGGCGGGGTCAGGCCCAGCTCGCCGATGCGTTCGGCGAACCGCCCGGCCGCGAACGCGCCGAGCTGGGCCAGCAGGAAGGCGGACGTCACCCGAAAAGGTTACCATCCAGAAATCGTTACATGATATAAACGATTACATGAGCGACATGACCAGACCCCTCCGGCGGTACTGGACCGACGGCCGCCCGATCGAGCGGCTCTGCTACCTGGTCGGCGCGGCCCTCATGCTCGCGGGCGCGCTGCACGTCCTCGTGCACCTCCTCGACGACCGGCCGTGGGAGGGCCCGCTGTCCTGGCGCAAGCCGACCACGTTCGGCCTGTCCTTCGGCCTCACCCTGATCAGCACCGCGTGGGTGGCCACCATGCTCCCGCTCGGCGAGCGCGCCCGACGCCGGATCCTCGGCGCGCTCACCGTCGCCTGCGTCGTGGAGGTGACCCTGGTGTCCCTCCAGGCCTGGCGGCACGTGCCCTCGCACTTCAACGTGGAGACCCCGCTGAACACGGTCGTCTCGCAGACCCTCGCGGTGGGCGGCGCCGTCCTGGTCGCGATCTTCGGCACCCTGACCGTCGTGTCGTTCCGGCCCCACCCGGCGGTGTCGCGGTCCACCCGCCTCGCGGTCCGGGTCGGACTGGTCCTGCTGATGGCCGCCCTCGGCATCGGCGCCGCGATGATCGTCCGGGGCGTCACGGCGGTCTACGCGGGGAACCCGCAGCTGGCGTACACGACGGCGGGTGGCCTCAGGCCCGCGCACGCGATCACCATGCACGCCGTGCTCATGCTGCCCGCCCTCGTCTGGCTGCTGTCGGGCACGCGGTGGCGCGAGTCCGTCCGGCACCGGCTCGTGACGGTCGCCTCCGCCGGGTACCTCGTCGCCAGTTTCGCCGTGCTCCTCGCAGTACTCGCGTAAAGTGAGGTTTTCGTAGGGTTGTTACGGTTTGTCGGGGGTGTCGTGGTGGCTGGCAAGTTCGAGGTGTACGAGGACAAGGCGGGCAAGTACCGGTTCCGGCTCAAGGCCGGCAACGGGGAGATCATCGCGGTCGGCGAGGCCTACGAGACCAAGGCCAGCGCGTTGAAGGGCGTCGAGTCCGTCAAGAACAACGCGGCGGGCGCGGCGGTCGTCGAACTCTAGACCGGCGTGACGGAAGGCCCCGCCGCGCGCGGGGCCCTCCGCACCTCTCAGGCCAGGAGCTGGCGGGCGAAGCCGCTGAGGGCCGCCCGGTCCGGATGCCCCGTCTTGGCCAGCAGACTCGCGACGTGCTTCTCGACGGTCCGCGGCGAGATGTACAACCTCTTCGCGATCCCCTGGTTGCCGGGATGGTCGGCGAGCAGCTCGAACACCTCGTACTCCCGCACCGTCACCCCGCACGCCCGCAGCTCCGCCGGGATCTGGTCCCGCCCGGCCCGGCGCTGCACGGCACTCGCCCCGGCCCGCCGCAGCAGCGCCCGGCAGGCACTGGCCACCGCCGGCACCTCGGCCGTGTGGAAGTACTCCTCCGCCGCCCGCAGCCACACCGCCGGCTCGCCCCAGCCGTCCACGATGGCCGCCTCCGCGACGAGCCGCCGACCCAGGTGCGCGGCCATCGGGAACACCGCCGCCGCCTCCACGGCCTCCTCGAACGCCGCGACGGCCTCCTCGGGTCGCCCGGACCGGCCGTGCAGGATCGCCCGCGCGAACAACACGAACTGCTGGTTCCACCGCAGCGTGGACGTCGGAGCCCCGGTGACCTCGTCGTGCGCCTCCCAGCCGGCCCGCCCGCCGGCCACCTCGACGAGCAACCGCAGCCCGTACCGCCCGGTCAGGTAGAACACCGTCGGGTTCTCGCTCTCCCACGCCCGGGCCGCGTCCAACTCGTCCCGGGCGAGTCCGGGGTCCTCCTCCAGTAGCGCGCAGACCGCCCGGCACAACCCCAACACCAGGGCGCGTTGGGGCGAGATCCCGTTCTCGTGCTGCGCGAGTTCGGTGAGTCCGCGGTCCATCGCCTTGCGCTGCCCCTGGTGGGCGGCGAGAACGGACTTGGCGAACAACACGGTCTGCAGTTCCCCGAGGTTCTGCATCCGGGCGGTCGACTTCTCACTGCGTTCCAGGACGTCGGCGGCCGCCGCGTAGTCGCCCCGCATCACATAGGGCAGCCCCAGGTTCACCTCGCTGGACAGTCCCAGGACGATCGAACCCAGCTGCTGGGCCGCCTCCCGCGCCTGGAGGAGGCGGGAGAGTTCGCCGGTCCGCATGAACTCGTTGACCCCGAGCCTCAGCAGCGCGTCGATGCGCCAGGCGGGCAGCTGGTACTTCTCGGCCACGGTGACGATGCGTTCCAGCCACACGTCGGCCGCCTCGTACCCGTTGGCGCGGGCCAGCCCCGACAGCAGCTGCCACGCCTGGCAGGCGACCTCCGGCAGCGGCACCCGCTCTGCCACCTCCGCCGCCCGGCGGGCCAACCGGTCGGCCACCGCGATCCGGTCGTCCCGGTCGCCGGGGCTGATGAACACCAGCCGGGCCTCCACGATGTCCAACTGGGCGACGTGCTCGGGCGCGGCGTCCTCGCCGAGGAGCCGGCGGGCCGTCGCCACCTGGCCGACGGCCTCGTCGAGGCGTTGCGCCATGATGGCCGCCCAGGCGAGCTTGCTGTGCAGGCCGGCGCGCTGTTCGATGCCGGCGGGGTCACCGCCGACGACGGGGAGTCGGTCGGCCGTCTCCAGCGCGCGGTCGAGCAGACCTGTCGCGGCGAGCGCGTAGACCAGGGACTCCTGGGTCTCGGTGCCGGTGTCCAGCGCGAACGCGCGGTCCAGGAGCGCCAGGGCCGAGGTGCCCGACCCCGCCGCGAGCGCGCGCCGACCGGAGTCGGCCAGCAGCCGGGCGGCATCGGCGTGCTGTCCCGCGACGAGCCGCATCTCCGCGACGAGTGGCGTCCAGTCGTCCTCGCCCGGCGACCGTTCCAGGGCGTCGGCCGTCAGCCGGGCGATGGTCGCCCGCTCGGTGGGCAGCAACTCGGCGAGGAGGGCGTCGGCGGTCAGGGCGTGCCGGAACGCGTACCAGTCCGAGGCGGCACCGTCCGGAACGATCAGCTGGGCGTCCGTGGCGGCCCGCAGCTGACCGAGCAGCACCCGGTGTTCCAGGCCGGCGACCTTCTCCAGCACGGACAGCGGGAAACGGTGCCCCAGCACCGCGGCGATGTGCAGCAGGTCCCTGGCCTGGGCTCCGAGCCGGTCCACCCGGTCGGCCACGCTCCGGACCACGGTGCTCGGGATGCGCGCGTCCAGGGAGCCGTCCAGCTGCCAGTCCTGGCCGTGCCGGCGCAGCGCGCCCGACGTGACCATCGCGGCCAGGAGTTCCTCGATGACGAACGGGTTGCCGTCCGCGTCGCGGGCCAGCCGGTCCAGGACGGGATCCGGCACCCGTGCCGGTGCCGTGTCCAGGCAGGCTGCCGCCATGAGCTGCACCTGGGCGGGAGTCAGTGGCGCGGGTTGCAGCGCGGTCGCGGCGCGGCGCTGCACAGCCGCCTGCGCGAGGGTGAACCCGGCACTGGGCTGGGGGCGGACGGTGCTCACGAGCAGGACCGGCAACTGGGCCAGATTGTCCACGAGATAGTCCACGACGGCGAGGCTCTCCGGGTCGGCGTCGTGCAGGTCCTCCAGAGCCAGCAGGCAGCCGCGGTTCTCGCCGATCGAGCCCAGCAGGCGGAGCAACGCCTCGGCCACCTCGAACAGGCTGTGCTGGTGGGGTGGGGCGGCCGGCTCGCGCCACTGCGGAATGAACGAGGAGAGTGCGGCCCGGTAGGGCACCAGTTCCGGGTGTGAGGGGGGCTCGCTGTTGCGTAGCCAGGAGGCCAGCGCCTCCTTGAGCGGGCGCAGCGGCATCGCCGTCCCCGTCGTGGCACCTCGGCCACGAAGAACGGCCATGCCGGAACCGAAGGCGCGGAAGGTGGCCTCGTTCACCAGCCGGGTCTTGCCCAGACCCGCGTCGCCGATCAGGAAGATGGCCTGTCCGACGCCCAGGGCAGCCTTCTGAAGGCCGGTGGTCAGATGCGTGAACTCGCGGTCACGCCCCACGACCACCGGCGAACTGATCTGCATGTCCGCAGGCTACCCAGCTTGGGCGACTTTTGCCGGCTCGTGAACGGTGCGATCACCCGACACGCACCGCACGAGGTCGGACTTGCGGTGGTTGTTACCAGTCCCACCACTCGTCGTCGCCGGAGTCCGCGATATCACGGCAGCAGTTTCCGAGGGAGAGCGTGAACGGGTTCTGCTCGGAGGAGGCCTTGCCCGCCAGGATGCGGGCGCGCAGCCCGGCCGGCGGAGCGTCGTCCAGCGTGATCGTCCCCGCTGGGTGATCCGTCCCCGTGACCCGGGACAATGGGTCTTTCCAGGAGCGGATCAGCTCGGCGTTGAGCATGGCAGTGCCTTTCTGGGACCCCGTTCACCTCGGCCGGAGGAGCGACGCGGACGGGACCTTGTCAGCGAAGCCGAGGCGAAGTACACCATGCCCGATTCCGGCGAGTCCCGCCAGTAGCCCCGGCGTGGCAATCCCTTCAGGGGTACCGCATCGCGGGCCGGAACGGTCCAAAGACGCCAGAAGTGCCCCGGCGCGGCGGACCCGCAACGCCGCCGCCCACGGGTGCCCCAGGTCCGCCGCGGCGGCCAGCAGTTCGAGAATCCCCAGCTCACCGTGGCACAGGCTGTGGTTGGGCAGCGGGCCGTAGTCGGCGACGGCGGCCACCGCCCGGCGGACCGTGGCCCGAAGTGTCGGATCCTCGACCGTTGCGAGGGCCTCCGCGGCGGCGATGCCGAGCCCGGTGATCCCGTGGCAGTGCGACGGGTCCGGCGGCGGGGCGCCGTCCTCGGGGAACGCGTCCATGGCGGTGCGCAGAGCCGCGAGCCCCGCCTCTTCGTACCCGACGCCGCCGCCGGCCGCCGCGTACCGCAGCAGCGCCCAGCCGATCCCGGTCGTGCCGGCCGCGAACCCGCCCTCCGTCGGCACCCGCTGGGCAAGCAGCCAGTCCGCGCAGATCCCGGCCGTCTTCCACGCCGCGTCGGACCCGGTGATCCGGTGCACGGCGACCATCGCCGCGAGCCCGCCGGCCACGCCCGTGTACACCCCCGGGTCGATCCCGTCGGCGACGGCGCTCGCGGTCAGGTGCACGGCCTGGTCCGCCCAGCCGAGCAGTTCGGGGTCGTCGAGGAGGGTGGCCAGCCGGCTCAGCGCGTACGCCATGCCGCCGAAGCCGGCGAACCCGCCCGGCCCGATCAGCGCCGCGTGCCGCGGGTGCTCGCCGAGCGCGCCGAGGATCGCCGGCAGCGGGCGGACGGCCTGCCGGGCGAGTTCGGCGTACCGCTCGGTGCGGGTCAGGGTGGCGAGTTCGGCGAGGAACAGGGCGGGGCCGCAGTACCCGCTGGCCAGGCCCGCGCCGAGCGGCTGGATCTCCCAGTGCAGCCCGTCGAGCGGCTCCAGGCCGAGCCAGTTCGTCCGGCCGTCCCCCTGGTACGCCGTCCCCACCAGCTGGTCGGCGACCCGGCGCGCGGCGGCGAGCAGCCGGTCGGGGTCCGGGGTGGCCGACGGCGCCTGGTCCAGGGTCGCCGGGCCCACGGCGTGTTCGGGGCGCGCGCCCCGGGTCAGCCTCGCCGCC